>NZ_JBSRTQ010000146.1:0-10472 GCF_055129145.1 Albimonas sp.
ATCAGCGCGTGGCGACGTCGGTGTAGTCGCGCGCGGTCGGGCCCATGTAGAGCTGCCGGGGACGACCGATGCGCGAGCTCTCCTCGATCATCTCCTTCCACTGGGCGATCCAGCCGACGGTGCGGCTCAGCGCGAAGATCGCGGTGAACAGCGAGGTCGGGAAGCCCATGGCCTCCAGGATGATGCCCGAATAGAAATCGACGTTCGGGTAGAGCTTCTTCTCGATGAAATACGGATCCTCGAGCGCGATGCGCTCCAGCTCCTTGGCGACCTTGAGGGTCTCGTTGTTCTCGATCCCGAGAAGCCCGAGCACCTCGTCGCAGCTTTCCTTCATCACCTTCGCGCGCGGGTCGAAGTTCTTGTAGACCCGGTGCCCGAAGCCCATCAGGCGGAACGAGTCGTTGGGGTCTTTGGCGCGGGCGACGAATTCGGGGATCCGGTCGACGGTCCCGATCTCCTGAAGCATCTCGAGGCAGGCCTGGTTGGCGCCGCCATGGGCCGGGCCCCAGAGGCAGGCGACGCCGGCCGCGATGCAGGCGAAGGGATTGGCGCCCGAAGAGCCCGCCAGACGCACGGTGGACGTCGAGGCGTTCTGCTCATGATCCGCATGCAGCGTGAAGATCCGGTCCATGGCCTTGGACAGGATCGGCGACACCTCGTAGTTCGCCGCCGGCACGGCGAAGCACATGTGCAGGAAGTTTTCCGCATAGCTGAGATCGTTGCGCGGATAGATCATCGGCTGGCCCATCGAATACTTGAAGGCCCAGGCGACGATGGTCGGCAGCTTGGCGATCAGGCGGATGGTCGCCACTTCGCGCTGCCAGGGATCGTTGATGTCGGTCGAGTCGTGGTAGAAGGCCGACATCGCCCCGACCACGCCGCAGACCACCGCCATCGGGTGCGCGTCGCGGCGGAAGCCGGAGTAGAAGTTCTTCATCTGCTCGTGCAGCATCGTGTGATTGGTCACGCGATGCTCGAAATCCTCGAGCTGTGCGGCGTTGGGCAGCTCGCCGTAGAGCAGCAGGTAGCAGACTTCGAGGTAATGCGACTTCTCGGCCAGCTGGTCGATCGGGTAGCCGCGATAGAGCAGCTCCCCCTTGTCGCCGTCGATGAAGGTGATCTGCGACTCGCACGCCCCGGTGGAGGTGAAGCCGGGATCGAAGGTGAACACGTCGGCCTGCGCGTAGAGCTTGCCGATGTCGACCACATCCGGCCCCAGGGTGCCCGAATAGATCGGGAAATCGTAGCTCTTGCCCTCTAGCGTGAGCGTGGCTTTGCGTCCGGTGTCCTTGGCCAAGGTCTTCTCCCCTTATGGCGCGCGCCCGTCCGGCGCGGCGCGTTTGGACCGGCGCCGGGCCGCATGTCGGGCCCGGCTGTGTGCGCCGTCGCTCAGCCGTCGGCGGCGGCGTCGTCTAGTCGCGCGAGGCACTCGTCGCGCCCCAGCGTCGTCATCACGTCGAACACGCTGGGTGATACGGCCCGGCCTGTCAGCGCGGCGCGCAGCGGCTGAGCCACCTTGCCGAGCTTCAGGCCCTCTTGCTCCGCGAAATCTCTTACCGTTTGCTGAAGAGCCTCTTCGGTCCAAACGCTATGGTTCCGCAGGTGCGAAGTCAATCGCGCCAGCATGGGACGGATCTCGTCGTTCAGCAGGCCCGCGGCCTTGGCGTCGAAGTCCAGCGGACGGTTCGCGAAGATATAATACGCCATATCGATCAGGTCGTTGAGAGTCTTGGCGCGCTCCTTCAAACCCGGCATCGCCGCGGCGAAGGCGGTCATGCGATCCTCGGGCGGCAGCGGCTTGTGCTGCGCCGCGAAAAGCCCCCGGATCGCCTCCACCAGGCGCGCATCGGAGGCGGCGCGCATATGCTGGCCGTTGATATGCTCCATCTTCACGAAGTCGATCCGGGCGGCGGACTTGTTGACGTCCTCCAGCGCGAACCAGGCTTGCGCCTGCGCGTCGTCGAAGAACTCGTCGTCGCCGTGGCTCCAGCCAAGCCGGGCGAGGTAGTTGCGCATCGCCTCGGGCAGGTAGCCCATGTCGCGATAGGCCTCGACCCCGAGCGCGCCGTGGCGTTTGGAAAGCTTGGCCCCGTCCGGCCCGTGGATCAGCGGGATATGGGCGAAGACCGGCACGTCCCAGCCGAGCCCCTTGTAGATCAGGCTCTGGCGGGCGGCGTTGGTCAGGTGGTCGTCGCCGCGGATCACATGGGTCACGCCCATGTCATGGTCGTCGACCACCACCGCCAGCATGTAGGTGGGCGAGCCGTCCGAGCGCAGCAGGATCAGGTCGTCCATCTGGTCGGCCTTCCAGGTGACGCGGCCCTGCACGGCGTCGTCGACCGAAACCTCGCCCTCGCGCGGCGCCCGCAGGCGGAACACGTGGGGGGCGGAGAGGTCGCCATCGGTGCGGTCGCGCCACGGCGAGACGAACATCGGCGGCCGTCCCTCCGCCTTGGCGGCGTCGCGGGCGGCCTCGATCTCCTCCTTCGAGGCCCAGCAGCGATAGGCGGCGCCGGCGTCGACCATGGCCTGCGCGGCCTCGCGGTGGCGGGGACCCTGCTCGAACTGGCTGACGGCGTCGCCGTCCCAGTCGAGCCCGAGCCAGGTCAGCCCGTCGAGAATCGCCTGCGCGGCTTCGGGCGTGTAGCGGACGCGGTCGGTGTCCTCGATGCGCAGGAGGAACCTGCCCCCCCGGCCGCGGGCGAAGAGCCAGTTGAACAGCGCGGTGCGCGCCCCCCCGATATGCAGGTAGCCGGTCGGAGAGGGGGCGAAGCGCGTCACCACCTGCCCACGGCCGGCGGCGTCGGGAAGGGTCGCGGCGTCGGCGGGGCTTGCGTCGGAAGGGCTCATGCTGGATCGGGGTCCGAATTGCTTTAAGGTCGGCGCCGTTATGACAATCGCCCGCTCGCAGGACAACCCATCCGACGCCCGGCGCGGACCGCGCCGTCTCCGCCTCCCCGCGCGGTGGGCGGAGCGTTGGGCGCGGCTGGCGGAGGCGGAGCGTCGCCGCGTCCCGCTCTGGTCGCCGGTGCTGCTGAGCCTCGGCATATGGATCTACTTCGCGCTGGCGAACGAGCCGTCGAACTGGCTGGTGGCGCTGGCGGTGGCGGCGCCGGCCGCCGCGGCCCCGCTGGCGCTCGCCGGGCGGACCCTGCCGGCGGCGGCGGTTGCGCTGGCGCTGATCGCGGCGGGGTTCGCGGCCTCGGCCCTGCGCACGCAGGTGGTGGCGGCGCCGGTGCTCTCGGCGTCCATCGACGCCACGCTGCAGGGCCGGGTGACCGAGATCGCCCGCTCGCGCGCCGACCGCCGCCAGGTCACGCTGTCCGACATCGTGATCTACGGCCTCGCCCCCGAACAGACCCCGTCGGCGGCCCGCATCACCTTGCTGGAGGGCGACTTCGCCCGCCAGGTGCGTCTGGGCGAGCGGATCGAGGTCTTCGCCCATCTCGGCCCCCCGCTGGGTCCGGTGGAGCCCGGCGGCTTCGACTATCGCCGCCACGCCTGGTTCGAGGGGCTGGGCGCAGTCGGCTTCGCCCGCGGCCCGCTGGTCGGCGCGAACGCCGAGACCGCGGGCGCCGCCGAAGCGGGTCACGGCGTGGCCGACCGCTTCTCCGCTTGGCTGGAGCAGACGCGCGGCGCGATGACCGACGGCATCCTCGCGGCGCTGCCCGGGCGCGAGGGCGCCTTCGCCGCTGCG
The DNA here is from genome assembly GCF_055129145.1 of Albimonas sp. Classification (NCBI taxonomy): domain Bacteria; kingdom Pseudomonadati; phylum Pseudomonadota; class Alphaproteobacteria; order Rhodobacterales; family Paracoccaceae; genus Albimonas; species Albimonas sp. The sequence goes on from NZ_JBSRTQ010000146.1 coordinate 3,698, forward strand.
ATCCTGACCGGCGTGCGATCCGAAGTGCGCCGGGACGAGCTGCAGGATCTGCGCGACTCCAACCTCGCGCATCTGCTGGCGATCTCGGGGCTGCATATGGGGCTGCTCGCGGGGCTCGCCTTCGCCACGGCGCGGCTGGCCATCGCCGCGGCCCCGGGGCTCGCGGTGCGGATCCCGGCCAAGAAGGCGGCGGCGGCCGTGGCGCTGGCGGCGGCGCTCGCCTATCTGCTGCTGTCGGGCGCCTCGGTCGCGACGCAACGCGCTTTCGCCATGTCCGCGGCCGCCCTGATCGCGGTGATGATCGACCGGCCCGCGATCTCGATGCGCGCGCTCGCCGCCGCCGCTCTGGCGATCCTGCTGATCCGGCCCGAGAGCCTGGTCGACGCCGGGTTCCAGATGTCCTTCGCCGCCACCGTGGCGCTGGTCGGGGTCTACGAGACGGTGCGCGACCGCGGCGCCCTGCGGCTGGATCGGGAGGCCGAGGGCCGGGTCTGGCCGCGCCGCCTCGCGCTCTGGGCCGCGGGTCTGCTGCTGACCTCATCGGTGGCGGGGCTCGCCACCGCGCCCTTCGCGGCGGCGAGCTTCAACCGCCTGACCACCTGGGGCCTGCCTGCGAACCTCGCCGCGGCGCCGGTGATGGCGTTCTGGGTGGCGCCGTTCGGGGCGCTGTCGGCCGTCCTCGCGCCCTTCGGGCTGCAGGGGCTGGCGTTGGTCCCGATGGGGTGGGGGATCGGCGTGATCCTCGACGTCGCCGCCTGGGCGGCGGGGATGCCCGGCGCGGTGCGCCCCTCGCCCGACGCGCCGCCGGGCGCGCTGGCGCTGGTGGCGCTGGGGGGGCTGTGGCTGGCGATCTGGCGCACGCGGCTGCGCTGGGCGGGGGCGGTCGGGGCGGCGGTGGGGCTGGCGCTCTGGGTCTTCGCCTCGAGCCGGCCCGAAGCGCTGGTCGCGCCCGGCGGCGAGGCGATCGGGGTGATGGGGCCGCAGGGCCGCGCCGTCGACCGGGCGCGCGGGGCGGGCTACGTGATCGACAGCTGGCTCGCCTCCGACGGCGACGCCGGCGACCAGGCCGAGGCCGCGACGCGCCCCGGCGTGGACCGCGCGGCGAAGCAGGCGACGGCGACGCTGTCCAACGGCTGGCGGCTGGTGCTGCTGGAGGGGTTGGTGCGGCCTGAGCGTCTGGCCGAGGCCTGCGCGCCCCGCACCGTGCTCATCGCCCCCGCCGCGCGCGAACCGGCCGCCGGCCCGTGTCTGAGCTTCGACCGGGCGGCGCTGGACCGCCTCGGCGCTTTGTCGGTGGCGCCCGAGGGCGATGCGATCCGGATCGAACCCGCGCTGCCCCGCGCCGCCGCGCGTCCCTGGGGACGGACTGCGCCCTGAGCCCGACGAGGGCGCGGGCGGCCTCGGTCGTCGCCTTGCCCCGGTCCACCTTCGGCGATCGGACCGGCGGGCGAGCGGATGGCCGGCCTCAGGCCCCCGCCGCCACCGGAAGGTAGCGCGACGCCGGAGGCCTGCGGGCCTTGGCGGCGGCTCGCCCTCGATACGTCGGCGCCGGGCGATCGCCCGTCATGTCGCGCCAAGGGCGGGCGGTCGGTCCGAAGCGGAGATGCCGGATAGGTAGGCGACCCGGCTCGGGGCCTGCAGCCGGGACCGGGGCCCGAGCCGGGATATGCGGGGTGTGGGCGCGCGCTGCGGCAGCCCAAACCGGCCCGGGCCGCAAGGCCCTGACCCGGCAGGTTCGGCTCTTCGCGGCGCTCTCCGTGCAAAGCGCTCGCCGGCCATCGCGACGACCGCCCGCAAGCGGCCAGGCGGGAGAGGCTCGTCTCCCGCCCCGGCCGCTTGCCGCCCCGCTCGCCCAGCCCGTTCGCTCAGCCCGTTCGCTCAGTAAGTGCGGATCAGCCCGACCAGCCGGCCCTGGATCGTCACCTGGTCGTCGCGGAGCAGGCGGGTCTCATAGGCCGGATTGGCGGCCTCCAGCGCAATCATGCCGTTATGGCGGCGGAGGCGCTTGAGGGTCGCTTCCTCCTCCTCCACCAGGGCCACCACGATGTCGCCGTTCTCGGCCGAGTCCCGGCGCTCTATCACCACCAGGTCGCCGTCATGGATGCCGGCGTCGACCATCGAGTCGCCCCTGACCTCCAGCGCGTAATGCTCGCGCCCGCGGCCGATCATGCCGCCGGGGACGCCGACCATCCGCTCCTGGTGCTGTATGGCCGAAATCGGCACGCCGGCCGCGATCCGGCCCATCAGCGGCACCGAGACGGCGGCCTCGGGCGTGTAGCCGGGGATAGGGGAGGGCGCGGGGGCCGCAGGGCGCTGCGCGCCTTCGATCACCCGGGGCTTGAAGCCGGTCGCCATCGCGACCTCGCTCTCGCCGCCGAGGCTTTCGGGCAGCTTCACGATCTCGATCGCCCGGGCGCGATGCGCCAGCCGACGGATGAAGCCGCGTTCCTCCAGCGCCGTGATCAGGCGATGGATGCCGGATTTGGAGCGCAGATCCAGCGCCTCCTTCATCTCGTCGAACGAGGGAGAGACGCCGTCGCGTTGCACCCGTTCGTGGATGAAACACAGCAGATCGAGCTGCTTTCTGGTGAGCATGGCGGCGCGAACCCCTCCGCTTCCTGCGTGGCGCCGGGGGCTGCCTGATTGCGCCCGACGTGGTCTCATGCGGCCAAGTTCTACTAACGTTCCTGTTTTGTGTCAACGCGTTCGTGTTCCGCCCCGGCCTTTTCGCGCGCGGGATCCTACAGGCGAATGATCTCCACCGGCGCGCCCGCCGCCATCGCCGGCGCGCCCGCAGGCAGCACCGCCAGCGCGTCGGCCTCCGCCAGCACCGAGAGCAGCGAGCTGTCCTGGCGCCCCAGCACCCGAACCGAAAGCGCCCCCGCGCCGTCCACGCCCAGCAGGGCGCGGGCGTAATGCTCGCGCCCGCCATTGGCCTCGACCCCTGCTGCCAGACGCGCGGTTTCGCGGGGCAGGGGCACGGCGGGCAGGCCCAGCATGGCGTCGAGCGCCGGGCGCAGGAACACATGCCCGCAGACCATGGCCGAGACCGGATTGCCCGGAAGCCCCACCAACGGCCGCCCGCGCATCATGCCGGCCATCAGCGGCTTGCCGGGCCGCATGGCGATGCGCCAGAAATCGAGCGCCATGCCCGCCGCGCCCGCCGCCTTTCCCACCAGGTCATGGTCCCCGACCGAGGCGCCGCCCAGCGTCACCACCAGATCCGCGCCGGCGGCCGCGTCGAAGGCGGCCTCCAGGCTCTGCATCGTGTCGCGGGCGATGGGGATCAGCCGGGGCGCCGCGCCGTATTCGGCCAGCAGGGCGTAAAGACCGTAAGTGTTGGAAGACACGATCTGATCGGGGCCGGGGGTCTGGCCGGGTTCCACCAATTCGTCGCCGGTGGCGATCAGGGCGATGACCGGGCGCCGACGAACCTCGACCTTGGGAATGTTCATCGAGGCCAGCAGCGCCACGTCGCGCGAGGTCAGGCGACGCGGGGCCGAAAGCGCCGCGCCCTCATGGAAATCGCCGCCGGCCGGGCGGATATGCGTCGCGTCGTCGAGATTTTCGCGGGCGCGGATCACCGGGCCGGAAAGGGTTTCCGCGTCCTCCTGGATCAGCACGCGGTCGGCGCCGGTGGGCACCGGGGCGCCGGTGAAGATGCGCACGGCCTCGCCGGGGCCGACATGCCCTGCGAAACCGCGACCGGCCTGCGCCTCGCCGATCACGCGGTATTCGGCGCCGGGGGCGAGGCCCTCGCCCCGGATCGCGTAGCCGTCCATGGCGGACGCGGCGAAGGGGGGCTGGGTGCGGCGGGCGACGGCCTCGGCCGCCAGCACCCGGCCGGCGGCTTCGGTCAGGGGAACCTCTTCGGTTTCCATCAGCGGCATCAAGGCGACGAGGCGGGCCAGCGCCTCCGGAACCGGCAGCAGGGGGGGCAGGGGGGGCGACGGGGGGGAGGCGCTCACTCGGCTTCCCAGCGGCCGGACTTGCCGCCCTCCTTCAACACCACGCGGGTGTCGGTCAGGCGCATGCCCCGGTCCACCGCCTTGACCATGTCGTAGACGGTGAGCTGGGCGACGGCGACGGCGGTCAGCGCCTCCATCTCCACCCCGGTGCGTCCGGTGGTGCGCACGGTGGCTTCGATTTCGACGCGGTTGTTGGCCTCGTCGCAGGTGAGTTCGACCGCGACTTTCGACAGCGGCAGGGGGTGGCAAAGCGGGATCAGGTCGGCGGTGCGCTTCGCCGCCATGATCCCGGCGAGGCGCGCGACCGCGAGCACATCGCCCTTCGCGGCCCGGCCCGCCACGATCAGGGCCAGCGTCTCGGGCGCCATGACCACGGCGCCGCGGGCGGTGGCGGTGCGGGCGGTTTCCGCCTTCTCCGAGACGTCGACCATCTGCGCGTCGCCCTTGGCGTCGAAATGGGTGAGGGGCATCGGGGTCGCGGCCTCCGGGGCGGGATCAGGAAGAGGCGGGGGATCAGAGCGTGGCGGGGACCGGGTCGGCGAGCAGCGCGCGGGTGGCCGCGGCGACGTCGTCCTGCCGCATCAGGCTCTCGCCGATCAGGAAGGTGCGGGCCCCGGCGCGGGCCATGCGCGCGAGATCCGCCGGCGCGAAAAGCCCGGATTCGGAGATCAGCATCCGCCCCGCCGGCGCGGCCTCGGCCAGCGCCTCGGTCGTCTCCAGCCGGGTCTCGAAGGTGCGCAGGTCGCGGTTGTTGATGCCGATCAGGGGGGAGGAGAGCTTGTGCGCCCGCTCCATCTCCTCGGCGTCATGCACTTCGATCAGCGCGTCCATGCCCCAGGCGAGCGCCGCGTCCTCGAGCTCCAGCGCCTGGTCGTCGGAGACGGCGGCGAGGATGATCAGGATGCAGTCGGCCCCGAGCGCGCGGGATTCGACCACCTGCCACGGGTCGTAGAGAAAATCCTTGCGCAGGCAGGGCAGGGTGACTTCGCGCCGCGCCGCCTGCAGGAATTCCGGCGCGCCCTGGAAGGACGGCCCGTCGGTCAGCACCGACAGGCAGGCGGCGCCGCCCCATGAATAGGCCCGGGCGAGCGCGGGCGGATCGAAATCGGCCCGGATCAGGCCCTTGGAGGGGCTCGCCTTCTTGATCTCGGCGATCAGCGCGTAGTCGCCCTGCTTGTGCTTGCGGCGCAGCGCGCTGGCGAAGCCGCGGGGGGCTTCGGCGCGGCGCGCGGCCTCTTCGACGACGGAGAGCGGTCGCGCGGCCTTGCCGGCGGCGATCTCGTCGAGCTTGTAGGCGCGGATACGGTCAAGAACGTCGATCATAAGGCGGTGTTAACCCGCGGCGGACGGCTTGGGAAGCGGTTGGGCGTAGGCGGGGCCGGGAAGGGGCGGGCCTGTGGCGAAGCTGCGCCGGTGACGCAAGGGAGGCGGGATGCGCGGCGGGGGGAGGGGCGGGGATGCGACGACGTGGCCACGGGCGAAATCCGGCGGGCGCCGCCAGAAAGGCGGGATGACAGTCCGGACCGCCCAGCCATGACCCGCGTTTTCCGCAGCACCCCGCTCGAAGCCGGCGAGACCGGCCCCCGTCCGAAGCGTCGGGCGCCGGAAGAGGCGTCGGTCGGTTCGGCCGAGACCGGGGGCGGCATGGCGGGCGGGACGGTGACCGAGGCGGGCCCGGCGCCCCGGTCCCGCGGCGCCGGATCGCACGGAGATCGCGCGTCGCTTGTCCTGAAGCCCGGGCCGATGCAGACGGGCCAGCGCAGCGCCGCCGCGAGCGTGGCCTTCTCCGCGCCGCGCCGCGCGCCGCGGACCCTGCCGCCGACCGGCCACAACCAGGGGCCGCCGCTGACCGGAGGGTTCAAGCTTTTCGCCTGGCGCAAGGCCCAGGCCGAGGCCTGGACGCCGCCGCGGCCCGAGACCCTGCGCCGGCGGCTGAAATACGCCGCCGAATGCGGGCTGACCTACCGGGAATACACGCTCGAGATCATGGAGCGCGGCCGCTGGCTGACGCCCGAGAAGGACGCTTCCCGGATCGCCGAGATCATCGACCAGCGGGACTGACCCGGGCCGGGGCGCTCCGTTTCGGCGGAGGGAGGCCGCGCGACGACCCGACCGCCTGCGGCCCCGTCTCTCCCGCGCGGCCAGCCGGCCGTCCGCATGCGTCTCCGCCGCCAGCCGCGCCGTCGCTCCCATCAGGTCACACGCTCGAAACCCGTGCCCGTCGCCACCCGCGCCCCCGTCTCCGCGCGCCGCGGGCGCTCCGGTTCAATCGGCGCGCCCTCGACGCGGCGCTTGCGCGAGGGCGAACCGGGGCGCGACGCTCAGGCGTCGAGCACCTCACCCAAAAAATTCACCAGCGCCTGGAAGGAACGGCGGTCGGCGTCGGGCGAATACATCGCCCGGCCGGGCGTGTTGGCGCCCGGCGTGGTGAACGCGTGCACGGTCCGCCCGTAGGCGTGGAGCTGCCAGTCGGCCCCGGCCGCGGTCAGCTCGTCCGCCAGCGCCAGCGCCGCCTCGGGCGTCGCCAGCGGATCGTCCCAGCCGTGCAGCACCAGCACTTTTGCGGAAATCGGCTTCGCCGGCAGCGGATTCGGTGTGAACACCCCGTGCAGCGAGACCGCGCCCAGCAGACCCTCGGGCGCCGCCCGGGCCAGATCCAGCGCGCAGAGCCCGCCGAAACAGTAGCCGGCGACGGCGATGCGGCCCGCGTCGATCTCCGCCAACGCCTTGAACGCGTCGAGCGCCGCCAGAAGCCGCGCCCGCAGCACGCCCCGATCCGCGGCCATCGCCTGCATCCGCACCATCGG
>NZ_JBSRTQ010000147.1:0-10440 GCF_055129145.1 Albimonas sp.
ACGCCCCAGCAGGCCCCGGAGGCCGCGATCAGCAGGGCGGGCGCCAGCGGCGGCGCCTCCGCCCCCGGCGCGGTCAGCCAGGCGAGCCCCGCCAGCCCGCAGCCCGCCCCGACCCAGCGCAACGCGGGCGGCCGCTCGCCCATCGCCAGCGCGCCGGCGAACATGGTGACCTGCACCGCGCCGAACAGGACCAGCGCGCCCAGCCCCGCGGCGATGCCGGCATAGGCGGCCGAGAAGAACGCCGCGTAGCCCAGCAGCATGGCGGCGGAAATGGGCGAGGCCCGGCGCAGCATCGCGCGCGCGCCCGGGCCCCCCTCCCGCCACCCGACCAGCAGGGCCAGCATCACGGCGCCCGAGACCAGGCGCAGCGCGGTGAAGGCGGCGGGGTCGGGGAGGACGCCCGGCGCGGTCTCGCCCAGCGCCGCCCGTCCCAGAACCGAGTTGGCGGCGAAGAAGATCAGCGTGGCGACCAGCGGCGCCGCGACCGGCGGCGCGGGAACCGCGACGGCCGGCTTCACGACGGCTCGACGCCCAGCGCCTCGAACCAGTCGGCGACCAGCGCCCCCCACCCCTCCGGCGCCATGTGCCCGCCCGGATGCATGGCGAAGGCGAGGGCTGCGCCCGGCGCGCAGCTGGTCCAGGCGCGGATCAGGAACGGGCCGACCTCGCCGAAGCCGTCGGGGTCGTCCTGGGCGCAGCCATTGGCCGTCCGCAGCAGCTTCAGCCCGGCGAAGAGGTCGCCCTGCACCACGCGGCCCCCGGCGACGGCGCGGCCTTCCAGCGGCACCACCGGGTCCGACCAGCCGTGGATATGCAGAAGGCGCACCGGCCCGGCGCAGGTCTCGGGCAGGGGGCGCCACAGCAGGCCGGCGATGGGCGCGTAGGCGGCGAAGCTGGCGGGCGCGGTGCAGGCGACGCGCCAGGCCATCATGCCCCCGCCCGAGAACCCGGCGAGGATCATCCGCCCCCGGTCGATCCCGAAGCCGGAAGCCGCGTCCGCCGCGACCGCGTTGAGGAAGGCCACGTCGTCGCGCCGCTCGGGCGTGCCGAAGGCGTTCCAGGCCCCGCCCTTGTCGTCCTCGCGCCGCGGCGCGCCCTGGGGGACCACGACGGCGTAGCCGCGCGCGAGCAGCGCCTCGACCATCACCGGGGTCTGCATGACGACGCTCGCCTGGCCGCCATAGCCGTGCAGCACCATCGCGCCGGGGAAGGGGCCGGGGCCGGGCGGGGTCAGCATGTGGTAGAAGCCGTCGCCGAAGGCGCCGCCGACCCGGCAGGGGTCGTCCAGCCCGCCGCATTTCGCCGCCGCCGGCCCGGCCGCCAGCGCCGTGACGACGCCGACCAGCAGCCCAAGCGCCGCGGAGACGAGGCGCGTGGTCCGGCGGAAAGCGAAGCGGCGCGCCTGGGCGGGGGCGGCGGAGGTCTTGGCGGATCGGGTCATGGGAACTCCTGCCGGGCTGCTCGGGGTCTTGGTCGGAGAGGCGTTTTGGGGAGGGGCCTGGGTCGGGGGCGCGGTGCTCGCAGGCGCCGTGTTCGGGGCCGCCGGCGCGCGGGGCGGTGGGGGGCGACCGGGGGTCATGCCGGTTTGCGGGCGGTCAGGGTCAGGCTCAGCGGCGTGCGGACATGGCCCTCGGGCAGGCGCCACAGCCCGTCGGGGCCCTTGCGGGTCAGGCCGGGCCACATGTCCCAGACCAGAAAGTCATGCTCCTCCAGCGACCGGATCTCCAGCCCCGCCGCGATCAGCGCGGCGACCAGGTCGGAGACGGGGTGGATCCAGTTGTGATCGGGCTCCGCCGGCAGGGGCGCGTCGTCGCCGGTATAGGAGGCCTGCTCGTGAAAGCGCAGGGGCGCGTCCTCGGGCGTGCGCCAGTCGTAGCAAGGCACGAGGCCGCGGGCGGTGAGGTCGAGCTGCTCGGCGGCCGGGTGGGCGTCGCGGAAGAAGAGCCGGCCGCCGGGGACCAGCAGGGCGGCGATCTGCGCGGCCCAGCGGGTCAGTTCGGGCAGCCAGGAGATCGTGCCCCAGGTGATGTAGGCGAGGTCGAAGCGGCCCGGGCCCATCGCCGCGGCGGCCTCGCGCACATCGGCCTCGTGGAAGCGGGCGTCGAGCCCGGCCTCCGACGCCAGCCGGCGCGCGGCGGCGATGGCGACGGGCGAGAAGTCGAGCCCCTCGACCACCGCCCCCATCCGCGCGAGGCGCAGGCTGTCGAGCCCGAAATGGCATTGCAGATGGGCGACGCGCAGGCCGGCGACGGGGCCGAGCGCGTCGCGGTCGATCTCCGCCGGGGCGTCGGTCCCGGGGGCCGTGCGGAACGCCTCGACGCCGTAGAAGCCGGTGCGGTCCGCGACATGGATGCGGGCGCGGGCGTCCCAGCGGCGGCGGTTGGCGGCGACGCCGGCATCGGCGAGAGGCGCCCGGGTCGGGGTGTCGGTCATGTCGGCGCGGCCTCCCTTGATCCGCGCGGATCATGTGGCAAGACGAGCGCTTCGGAAAGCCCTGCCGGGCCCGCCGGTTCACGTCGCCGCGCGGGAACGGGACGCCGTCCGGCGCGGGCGCCAGGGCTGCGGCCGATCCGACGCCTGTCGCGGCAGGGGACGCCAGCCGGGGCATGCCGGTCGGCCCTCGCACGGGGGCTGCGCCCCCGGCGTCGCCCCGCCCTGCATGCCCCGGGGACTGGCGCCGGCGTGAAACGTCGGCGCTCAACGAAATCGGGCGGCCCCGAAGGACCGCCCGCAAACCGTCTTGCGATGTCGCGCGCGCCGGTGGGCGCGGGCCGCTTATTCGCCGAGCGGAGCCGGCAGGTTGCGGCCGCCCGACACGCCTTCCTTGGCGCGGAAGTTGGTCCGCTCCACGATGCGGGCCGATTTGCCGCGACGCTCGCGCAGGTAGTAGAGCTTGGCGCGACGCACCTTGCCGCGACGGATCACGGTGATCGCGTCGATGTTCGGCGAGTGGATGGGGAACACGCGCTCCACCCCTTCGTTGAACGAAATCTTGCGGACGGTGAAGCTGCCGCCGATGCCGTTGCCGCCCTTGCGGCCGATCACGACGCCCTCGAAGGCCTGGACGCGGGTGCGCGTGCCCTCGGTCACCTTGAAGCCGACGCGAACGGTGTCGCCGGCCGAGAAGTCGGGGATGACTTTGCCGAGCTCGAGCGCGTGCTCATGCTCCACGATCTGAAGGAGGTTCATGACCTCGGTCCTTTCAATTCGCCGCCATTCCTCCCGGTGCCGGGGGGGCGGACATATGGCCGACCGAGCGCTCTGGTCCATCCAGTCGGGTCCGGTCCGGGGGCCTGATCAGGTCCCGCGGAGCGCCCGCCAGAGATCGGGTCGTCTTTCCTGCGTCAGGCTTTCGGCCTGTTCCCGCCGCCACTGCGAAATCCGGGCGTGATGGCCGGAGAGGAGGATCTCCGGTATCTCGCGCCCTTCCCAGATGGCGGGCTTGGTGTAGTGCGGGGCTTCCAGCAGCCCGTGGGAGAAGGATTCCTCCTCCACCGACTCGGCGTTCCCGAGGACGCGGGGTATAAGGCGTACCGTCGCGTCGATCAATGCCATCGCGGCGATTTCCCCGCCGGTCATGACGAAATCGCCCAGGGAGACCTCGATCATGTCGCGGCCCTCGATCACGCGCTGGTCCACGCCCTCGAACCGGCCGCAGAGGAAGGTGGCGCCGGGGCCTTGCGAGAGCGTGCGGGCGAAGGCCTGGTCGAAGGGCCGGCCGCGGGGCGAGAGGCAGATCACCGGGCCGGGGACCGGGGCCGCGTCGAGCGCGGCGGCGACCACGTCCGCGCGCAGCACCATCCCGGCGCCGCCGCCGGCGGGGGTGTCGTCGACGGCGCGGTGACGGCCCAACCCGAATTCGCGCAGGTTCACCGTCTCCAGCGCCCAGAGCCCCTCCGACAACGCCTTGCCGGTCAGCGAGGCGCCCAGCGGCCCGGGGAACATCTCGGGGAAGAGGGTCAGGATCCGCGCCTGCCAGGCGCCGCGGATGCGGGTGTCCGACATCAGGTCGCGCGGCGTCATCGAGGCCCGCGCCGTGAGCCGCCCGTGGGAGCGGTTCGGGGCGGGCGCCTCGGGCGCGTCGGTCACGCCTTGGCCTCGTCGTCCGGGGCGCCGCCGTCCTCTTCCGTCTCAGACCCGCCGGCGCCGGATTCCCCTGCATCGTCCTCGGTCCCGTCGTCCGGGAACAGGCCCGGGGGCGGGTCGGCGACGATGCGATGGGCGGCGAGGTCGACGATGGGCACGGTTTCGCGGGTGAAGGGCAGCATCACCGGCTGGGAGAGCCCCGGTCCGATGATCTCCAGAATGTCGCCGGCGCCGAAATCATGCACCGCGCGCACCTGGCCGAGCTTGCGCCCGCCGGCATCCGCCACCGGCAGACCCATCAGGTCGGCGTGGTAGAATTCATCCGAGGGCAGGGTCGGCAGCCGGTGCCGCGGCGCGAACAGGCGCACGCCCTTGAGCGCGTCGGCCGCCTCGCGCGTCGGCACGCCGCCGAGCCGGGCCGCGAAGCCGCCCTTCACGGGGCGGTCGATGCGGATCGAGTATTCCCGCCCCGCCGCGTCGGTCAGCGGCGCGTAGTCCACGATGGCTTCGGGCTCGGCGCAGAAGCTTTTCAGCCGCACCTCGCCGCGCACGCCGAAAGAGCCGGCGATGACGCCGACGCAGACTTTTCCGATGGGGTCGTCCCGTCCGGTCATGTCCCGTCCCGTCCGTTGAGCTGCATCCTGCGGAGTCGCTTCGGACCGGACGCCTCGCGGGGCGCCGGGTCCGAAGCCGGTCATGGGGTCGGGCGGTCGAGGGCGCGCCGCCGGCCGGGATCGGCCGGGGCGCGCGCCGCGATCACTCGGCCGAGGTTTCCTCGGCGGCCGGCTCGGGCGCCGGGGCCGGCGCGGCGGCGGCGGCCTTGGCGGCTTCGGCGGCGGCGGCGATCTTGGCCTCCTTGTCGGCCCGCTCCTTCACGCGCTCCAGCGCCTTCTTGCCCGGCGCGCCCTTCTTCAGGTTGGCGCGGTTCGGCTTCTCGCGCACGCCGGCGGCTTCCAGGAAGCGCGCGACGCGGTCGGTCGGCTGGGCGCCCTTGGCGATCCAGGCCTGGATCTTCTCGACGTCGAGCGTGATGCGGTTCTCGTCGTCCTTGGCGAGCAGCGGGTTGTAGGTGCCCAGCTTCTCGATGAAGCGGCCGTCGCGGGGCATGCGGCTGTCGGCGGCGACGACGCGGTAGAAGGGGCGCTTCTTGGAACCACCGCGGGCGAGACGGATCTTGATGGACATGGTCGGTATCTCCTTGGAAGAGGGCCGGGGGCGGCGATGCGCCGGCTGCCCGGGAAAGTCAGGTCGAGGGGCTCAGGTCTGGAGCTTCTCGTGGTGTCGGATGACTTCCTGGATGATGAAGGCCAGGAAGCTTTCGGCGAAGACCGGGTCCAGCTCGGCGTCATGGGCGAGCCGGCGCAGACGCTCCACCTGGCGCGCCTCCCGGTCGGGATCTGCGGGGGGCAGGTCATGCTCGGCTTTCAGCCGGCCGACCGCCTGGGTGGCCTTGAACCTCTGCGCCAGGGTGAACACCAGGATGGCGTCGAGGTTGTCGATGTCGCCGCGCAGGCCGGCCAGCAGGCGGCGGGCGCGCTCGGCGTCGGTTTCGGTCGCGGCGTGGACGGGAACGTCGTTCACCGGGCCCCCTCCGGCGCATGGCGCCAGACCTGGTCGCCGCGCCGCGGCGCGCGCGCCAGCGGGTCGAGCCGGGCGCCGAGGCGCCGGGCGACGGCGACCGCGGCGGCGTTCTGCGGGTCGATGAAGCTCACCAGCCCGGCGCCGCTTTCGGCCGCCACGGCGACGGCCCGGTCGCGCAGGGCGCGCGCGGCCTCGGTGGCGAGGCCGGCGCCTTCGGCATGGGCGACCAGCGACCAGGTCAGCTCCAGCGCCTGCCAGCGGTCATGGCGCGCGAGGCTCACCGTCCCGACCCATTCGCGGTCCTCGCGACGGATCAACGACCAGTCGCCGGTCCCGAAGGCGGAGAAGCCGGCCACCGCCTCCTCATGCGCCGCTTCGGCGTCGACGGCGAGCCGCGGCCCGCCCGCGAAGCGCGACCGCGCGCCGGCGAAGAAGGCGATCCAGCGGGCCGCGTCCTCGTCCGCCACCGGGCGCAGCGACAGGCGCGGCGTCTCGATCCGGCCCGAGGGGTCGGCCAGCGTCGCCCCCGTCGGCGCCCGGCCCGGACCCGAGGGGTCGGACGGGCCGGCCGGGGCGGCGGCGAAGCAGGGGCTGAGGGCGAAGAGGGCGAGGCTCATGCCGCGATCTCCTTGGGGGCGGGGTGGCGCCAGATGTCGGCGCCCCAGCCGTCCGGGTGATGGAAAACGCCGTCGCGGGTGCAGCCGAGCCGTGTCGCCACGGCCTGGCTCGCGCGGTTCTCCGGGGCGATCAGGCTGACCGCGGTGGACCAGCCCAGCGTCTCATAGGCATGACGGCGCGCGGCGAGGGCGGCTTCGGTGGCGTAGCCGCGGCCCTCGAAGCCCTCCATCAGGCTCCAGCCGATCTCCGGCTCGGGCCATGTCTCCGGATACCAAAGGCCGACGCGGCCGACATAGGCGGCCGTCGCGCGCTCTTCCACCGACCAGAAGCCGTAGCCGGCCAGCGTCCAGTGCCCGACCTGGGCGGCGAAGTCGCTCCAGGCGTCCATGCGGGTCATCGGACCGCCCATATATTGCGACCGCGACGAGGCCCAGAACCGCGCCATCGGCTCGAAATCCGCCTGGGCGGGGGCGCGCAGGCGCAGGCGCTCCGTCTCCAGCTCGGGGATGTCGAGGGTCAGCGTCATCACTTCTTCTTCCCGATGCCCGAGAGGCCGGAGGGCAGCGAGGCGCCGCCCAGCCCGGGCAGCCCGCCCGGCATCCCGCCGCCGGCGCCGCCCATTCCGCCCAGACCGGACCCGAAACCAGCGGGCAGCTTCGGCGCCGCGCCCGGCGCGCCGCCCGGCGCCGCCATGCCCGGCGGCATCCCGCCGCCGCGGCCGAGCAGCGCGCCGAGCCCGCCGCGCATCAGGCCCTTCGAGCCCATCTTGCCCATCTTCTTCATCATGTCGGCCATCTGCCGATGCATCTTCAGAAGCTTGTTCACGTCGGCCACGTCGACGCCCGACCCGGCGGCGATGCGCTTCTTGCGGCTCGCCTTCATCAGGTCGGGATTCTTGCGCTCGTCCTTGGTCATCGACTGGATGATGGCGATCTGGCGCTTGAGCACCTTGTCGTCCATCCCGGCCTCGTCCATCTGCTTCTGCATCTTGCCCATGCCCGGCAACATGCCCATCAGCCCGCCCATGCCGCCCATGCGGATCATCTGCTCGAACTGATTCTTCATGTCGTTCAGGTCGAAGCGGCCCTTCTGGAACCGCTTCATCATCCGCTCGGCCTCTTCGGCCTCGATGGTCTCCTGCGCCTTCTCGACGAGGCTGACGATGTCGCCCATGCCGAGGATGCGGCCGGCGACGCGCTGGGCGTGGAATTCCTCCAGCGCGTCCATTTTCTCGCCGAGGCCTACGAACTTGATCGGCTTGCCGGTGACCGCGCGCATCGACAGCGCCGCGCCGCCGCGGCCGTCGCCGTCCATGCGGGTCAGAATCACGCCGGAGACGCCGACCTTGCCGTCGAACTGCTCGGCGACGTTGAGCGCGTCCTGGCCGGTCAGGCCGTCGACCACCAGCAGCGTCTCGCGCGGGCGGCAGGCGTCGCGGACCTGGATGACCTCGTCCATCAGCGCGTCGTCGATATGCAGACGGCCGGCGGTGTCGAGCATGTAGACGTCGTAGCCGCCCATCGCCGCCTGGGACTGGGCGCGCCTGGCGATCTGCAGCGGGGTCTGGCCGGCCACGATCGGGAGGACGTCGACGCCGATCTGCAGGCCGAGCACCTGCAACTGCTCCATCGCCGCCGGGCGTCGGGTGTCGAGCGAGGCCATCAGGACCTTCTTGCGGTCCCGCTGGCTCAGCCGCATCGCGAGCTTCGCGGTGGTGGTGGTCTTGCCCGACCCCTGCAGGCCGACCATCAGGATCGGCGCGGGCGGGTCGTCGACGCGCAGGCGACCCGGCTCGGGCTCGTCGCCCGCCAGCACGCGCACCAGTTCGTCATGGACGATCTTGACGACCTGCTGGCCGGGGGTGACGGACTTGGTCACCGACTGGCCGGCGGCCTTCTCCTGCACCCGGGCCACAAAATCGCGCGCCACCGGCAGCGAGACGTCGGCCTCCAGCAGCGCCACGCGGACTTCGCGCAGCGCCGCGGCGACGTCGGCCTCGCTGAGCGCGCCCTGTTTGGTGAGTTTGTCGAAGACGCCGGAGAGGCGTTCTGAGAGGCTCTCGAACATGGCCGGCGCTCCTTGTCGTCCTGCGGCGGCGGGGGGATGCCCGGCGGCCTGGTTGCGTTCCGCGCCCCGTCCGCTCGATCCGGCGCGAAGACATGCGCGCAAAACACGGCGGCTCCGGCGGGCGCAACGCGCTGGCCGGAGTCGATCCTCGCCGCAGGCGAGGACCGGAAGCGTTGGGGCTTCCGGGGGTGGGGCGATCCGATACGCGCCGCGGCCCCCGATGTCAATGCCGCAGCGGCGGCGGGGATGGCGGGCAGGGCTCGGGCCGGGGCGGGCAGGCCGCCGGCCGGGCTTGACCCGGGCGGCCCGGGCAGGCTTCCCTCACCATAGTCAATTCCGGGAGCGTCACCATGATCCGCCGATCCTTGTTCGACCATGCGCTGGCCGCGACGCTCTGCGTCGGCCTCGGCGGGCTCGTCGTCTCCTCGGGCGCGCTGGCCCAGAACCAGTCCGCCGGGCCGCTGACCCCGTCGCCCGCCGGCTCCGCCGAGCTGTTCGGCGCCCCCGACGCCGGCGTCGAGATCGCCGAGACCACCGAGTTCAACGCCGTGGTGCTGACCGTGGACGAGGAGACCGGGCAGGTGCTGCTGCGCAATCTCGACACCGGCAAGCTGTCGGTCCACGTCCCCGACCCGGTGCAGGCAGGCGCCATCGGCGTGACATCGGGCGACCGGATCAAGGGGGTGATCACCCGCGGCGTCTCCGCCCGGCCGGCCGATCCGGGCGAGGATGAGGCGACGCAGGTCGAGACCATCTCCGTCCCCGCCTCGACCGGCGGGGCGGAGGCGCTGGTCTCCGGCCGGCTGACCACGGCGGTGGTGGAGCTGGAGGCGTGGAACCCGATCACCTTCGTGATGGTGGTCAGAACGCCCGAGGGCCGCAGCCAGCGCAGCTTCGTGCCGACGCCCGAAGCGCAGGCCTTCCTCGCCACCCAGAAGCCGGGGGCGAAGCTGCATGTGGAGCTGTCGGAGATCGCGATGCTGCGCAAGGTCGAATAAGGCCGGGACGGGTCGGGGCGGGCCTCCGCCCTAGCGCGGCAGGCGGATCCCGACCCCGGCGGCGAGCGCCCGGTCGTGGCAGAGCCCGGCGAGCGCCAGATCCCCCAGCGCCAGACCGCGGAAGGCGAAGACCAGCCGTTCCCGCGCATCGCTCCGCCCCGCGACCTTGCCGGCGACCAGGTCCGCGAGGTCGCCGCAGATCGCGGCCTCGGGCAGCAGGGGGTCGGGCATCTCCGCCTCCTGCGCGCGGTCGTCGATGAAGGCGCGGACGTTTCCGGCCAGCCGGTCGACCTGCCAGGCGCGGGCGAGCTCGACCATGGACGCGAAAGCGCCCGGGGCGAGGCGTTCGGGGTCGAGGAACCGCGGCAGCTCGGGACTTGGCGTCGCCGAGGACACCACCAGGTCG
Organism: Albimonas sp.; assembly: GCF_055129145.1. NCBI lineage: Bacteria > Pseudomonadati > Pseudomonadota > Alphaproteobacteria > Rhodobacterales > Paracoccaceae > Albimonas > Albimonas sp. Next base: position 9,757 of record NZ_JBSRTQ010000147.1, read on the forward strand.
GCGCCGTCGAGCATCGCCTCCGGCCCCCCGGGTTCGGAGACGGCGAGGCCGAGCGCCCGGGCCTCCGCCGCCACCCGCTCCAGATTGGGGCGACCGCGGCCGAGCAGGCGGACCTCCCTGAGCGGAAACAGCTCCGAGAACAGCGCCAGATGGGTGCGCGCCTGCACCCCGGTCCCGATCAGGGACAGCACCGACGCGTCCTCGCGCGCCAGATGCAGCGCCGCCAGCGCCGAGAGGGCGGCGGTGCGCACGCCGGTGATCCAGTCGCCGTCCATCACCGCCATCGGCAGGCCGGTCGCCCCGTCATGCAGGCAGATCAGCGCCCCGATGGAGGGCAGCCCCAGCGCGGCGTTGCCGGGCGACAGGCCCAGCGACTTGGTGGCGAAGCGGGGGGGCGCGTCCTCGGCCTCGGCGGCCGGGCCGAAGGCGAGCATCGACATCAGGAGCCGGCCGTCGGGGAAATTCACCGCCCGCTTGGGGGTGTTGATCGCCTCGCCCGCCGGCAGCGCCGCGATCAGCCGGGCGAGCGCCCCGGTCATGTCGCGCGCGGTCAGGCCGAGCCCCTGAAGGTCGGCGCGGGTGAGGTAGAGGAGGCTGTCGGGTTCGGCGTCTTTGTGCTGCATGCGCGAAACTTGCGCGCCGGCGTGCGCGGGCGCAAGCGGCGGATCGGCGCGGCGGATGCGG
>NZ_JBSRTQ010000148.1:0-10436 GCF_055129145.1 Albimonas sp.
GCGACCCGGCCCCGGCATGCACCGCCTTGATCACACCGTCCCGTTCGGCATGCAGCGCCGTCTCCATCTTCATCGCCTCGATGGTCAGCAGCATGTCGCCGGCCTTCACCGCCTTGCCCGCCTCCACCGCGACCGAGGCGACCACGCCCGGCATCGGCGCCGCCACATGCGCGGCATTGCCCGGATCGGCCTTGGCCCGCGCCTGCACGCTCGCCGCCGCCTTGCGGTTGCGGGTCACCACCACGCGCGGCTGCCCGTTCAGCTCGAAGAACATCTTCGCGGTGCCGTCCTCGGTGGTCTCGCCCCGGGCCGAGAGCCGGATCTGCAGGGTCTTGCCCGGCTCGATCTCCGCCTCGACCTCGTCGCCCGGCTCCATCCCGTAGAAGAACACCGGCGTCGGCAGCACCCGCACCGGCCCGAATTCCTCATGCCGGCGCACGTAATCCACGAAGACCTTGGGATACATCAGGTAACCGCACAGGTCCTCGTCATCGAGCGCCACGCCCTCCACAGCCGCCTCCGCCTCCGCCCGCACCTTGGCGAAATCCGCCGGCGCGACCCGCGCCCCCGGCCGCGTGGTGTCGGGCTCGGCCCCCTTCAGCGCCTTCTTCACGATGGCCTCGGGGAACCCGCCCGGCGGCTGGCCCAGATCGCCGCGCAGCATCCCGATCACCGATTCCGGGAACGAGACCTCCACCGCCGGATCCTCCACCTGCGCCCGCGTCAGCCCGGCCGAGACCATGGTCAGCGCCATATCCCCCACCACCTTCGACGAGGGCGTCACCTTCACGATGTCCCCGAACATGCGGTTGACCTCGGCATACATCGACGCGACCTCGTGCCAGCGCTCGTCCAGCCCCATCGAGCGCGCCTGCGCCTTGAGGTTGGTGAACTGCCCGCCCGGCATCTCGTGCAGATAGACCTCCGAAGCCCCCGCCTTCATCTCGCTCTCGAAGCCCGCATACTGAAGCCGCACCAGCTCCCAGTAATCCGACATCTCCCGGACCTTGGCGGGATCGAGCCCGGTATCGCGATCGGTATGCCGCAACGCCTCGACGATCGAGCCCAGACACGGCTGCGAGGTCAGGCCCGAGAAGCTGTCCATCGCCGCATCGACCGCATCCACCCCGGCCGCCGCCGCCGCCAGCACGGTGGCCGCGGAAATCCCCGAGGTGTCGTGGGTGTGGAAATGGATCGGCAGCCCCGTCGCCTCCTTCAGCGCCTTCACCAGCGGCCCGGCGGCGGCCGGCTTCATCAGCCCCGCCATGTCCTTCAGCCCCAGCACATGCGAACCCGCCGCCTGCAGCTCCTTCGCCATGCCGACGTAGTACTTCAGGTCGTATTTCGCCCGGTCCGGGTCGTTGATGTCGCCGGTGTAGCAGATGGTCCCTTCCAGGATCTTGCCGCTGTCGAGCACCGCGTCCATCGCGACGCGCATGTTCTCCACCCAGTTCAGGCTGTCGAAGACGCGGAACACATCCACCCCCGACGTCGCCGCCTGCGCCACGAAGCGCTGCACCACGTTGTCGGGATAATTCGTGTAGCCGACCCCGTTCGCCCCACGCAAAAGCATCTGGGTCAGCAGGTTCGGCATTTTCGCGCGCAGATCGCGCAGCCGCTGCCACGGGCATTCGTCGAGGAAGCGATAGGCGACGTCGAAGGTCGCGCCCCCCCAGCACTCGACCGAGAACAGCCCGGGCAGGTTCGCCGAATAGGCCGGCGCCGCCTGCACCATGTCGAAGGACCGCATCCGGGTCGCGAGCAGGCTCTGATGCCCGTCGCGCATGGTGGTGTCGGTGATCAGCAGGCGCTGCACCGACAGCATCCACTCCGCCACCGCCTTCGGCCCCTGCGCGTCCAGCAGGTCCCGCGTCCCCGGCACCACGGGGGCCGAGGGCCTGGGCGCCACCGGGGTCCGGGCATGGGCGGGCGGGCGCGGTCGCGATCCGGCTTCGGGATGGCCGTTGATGGTCACGTCCCCGATCCAGTGCAGCAGCTTCGTCGCCCGGTCCTGGCGGGGCGCGAAATCGAAGAGCTCGGGCGTCTCGTCGATGAACTTGGTGTGGTAGGTGCTGTCGAGGAAGCTCGGATGCTTCAGCAGGTTTTCCACAAAGGCGATGTTGGTCGCCACGCCGCGGATCCGGAACTCGCGCAGCGCCCGGTCCATGCGCGCGATGGCCTCTTCCGGCGTCGGCGCCCAGGCGGTCACCTTCTCCAGCAGGCTGTCGTAATAGCGGGTGATGACGGCGCCGGAATAGGCGGTGCCGCCGTCGAGCCGGATGCCGAAGCCCGTGGCCCCCCGATAGGCGGTGATCCGGCCGTAGTCCGGGATGAAGTTGTTGGTCGGATCCTCGGTGGTCACCCGGCATTGCAGCGCGTGGCCGCGCAGCTGGATCGCGGCCTGGTCCGGCGCGCCGGTCGCCTCGGCGATGGTCGCGCCCTCGGCGATGCGGATCTGCGCCTTCACGATGTCGATGCCGGTGACCTCTTCGGTCACGGTATGCTCGACCTGGACGCGGGGATTGACCTCGATGAAGTAGAACTGGCCGTCCGCCATGTCCTGCAGGAACTCGACGGTGCCGGCGCATTCGTAATTCGCATGGCGGCAGATCTTGAGCCCCAGCTCGCAGACCTCGGCCCGCTGCTCTTCCGAGAGGTAAGGGGCCGGCGCCCGCTCCACCACCTTCTGGTTGCGGCGCTGGACCGAGCAATCCCGCTCGAACAGGTGCACCACCGACCCGTGCTTGTCGCCCAGGATCTGCACCTCGACATGCCGCGCCTTGAGGATCAGCTTCTCGAGGTAACCCTCGCCGTTCCCGAACGCCGCCTCCGCCTCGCGCCGCCCGGCGCGCACCTTCTCGGCCAGCTCGTCGGGGCCCATGATCGGCCGCATCCCGCGCCCGCCGCCGCCCCAGGACGCCTTGAGCATCAGCGGATAGCCGACCTCGGCCGCCATCGCCTCGGTCTTGGCCATGTCCTCGTCGAGCACCTCGGTCGCCGGCACCACCGGCACGCCCGCCTCCACCGCCACCCGACGGGCCGAGGCCTTGTCGCCCAGCATCCGCATGGTGGCCGAGGTCGGGCCGATGAAGGCGATCCCGGCCGCGTCGCAGGCGTCGACGAAATCCGGGTTTTCCGAGAGCAGCCCATACCCCGGATGGATCGCGTCGGCGCCGGCCAGCTTCGCCACCCGGATCATCTCGTCGATCGACAGATACGCGCCCACCGGCCCCAGCCCCTCGCCGATCCGATAGGCCTCGTCCGCCTTGAACCGGTGCAGGCCCAGCTTGTCCTCCTCGGCGTAGACCGCGACGGTCCGCTTGCCCAGCTCGGTCGCGGCCCGCATCACCCGGATGGCGATTTCCGAGCGGTTGGCGACGAGGATCTTCTCGAATTTCTTCATGTTGAGCGGGCTCCGCGTGGCCGGGGACAGGTCGGGACGGCGACGGTCTTGACCGGCCAAGCCCACACCGAAACCTCGCGCGGGGCAAGAGCCTTCGCTGCGTCGCAACGGAGGGCGGCGGCGTCGCACCCTCGGCCGCCGCCGCGACGCGCGGATCGCGCAGGATTTTCGCGCGCCGCCCCCGCTCGCCCCATCCTCGCGCCCCGCCCGCCGCCATTCCGCCGCGATCCCCGTCAATATCCCGGACAGGACGGTGGGGAGCGCTTTCAGGAGCTTCAGGGCATGCAGTGGCGCGGACGCAGGGGCAGTTCCAATATCGAGGACCGGCGGGGCGAAAGCCCGCGCGGCGTCTTCCGCGGCCCGAACCTCGGCTCCGGCTCGCCCGGCGGCTTCGGGCGCGGGTCGGGCCGGGGCATCCGCCTGCCCCGCTCCAGGATCGGGCTTTTCGTGCTGTTCGCGGTGCTGGTCTTCGGCGCGCTGTCGCAAGGCGGCCTGCTCGGCGACGCCGGGGTCGGCCCGGAGGAGACGGGCGCCGACGCGCGCCTGTCCGAGACCCAGAAGGAGGCCGGGAATTTCGTCTCCGTCGTGCTCGCCGACACCGAGGAGGTCTGGGCCGAACGCTTCCGCGCCGAGCTGGGCGAGGCCTACGTTCCGCCGAAGCTGGTGCTCTACACCGGGGCCGTGCGCTCGGCCTGCGGCGGGGCGACTTCGGCTGCGGGGCCGTTCTACTGCCCCGCGGACCGGCGCGCCTATCTCGACACCGCCTTCTTCGACGAGCTCTCCCAGCGCCTCGGCGCGAAGGGCGACTTCGCCGCGGCCTATGTGATCGCCCATGAGATCGGGCATCATGTGGAGAACCTGACCGGGGTGCTCGACCGCGCCCAGGCGGCCAAGGCCGTGGCCAGCCCCGACCTCGCCAACCAGATCCAGGTGAAGGTGGAGCTGCAGGCCGACTGCCTCGCCGGGGTCTGGGCGATGCGGGCCCAGGAGCGCTTCGGCAGCCTCGAGCCCGGCGACCTGGACGAGGCGCTCAACGCCGCGACCCGCATCGGCGACGACGCCCTGCAGCGCGACGCGGGCCAGGTGGTGCGCCCCGAGACGTTCCAGCACGGCACATCCGAAGAACGTCGCGACTGGTTCCGGCACGGCTTCGACGGCGGAACCATCGCCTCCTGCGACACCTTTGGAAACGAGCGCCCCTGACCCGACGCCCTGCGCGCGGCGAAGGCGAAGCCGCGCGTCGGCGGTCCGAGGGCTGATCCGCCCCGCCCGCGCGGCGCGGGACCGGGGGCGCTTGGGTCCACGCCGCCCGGCCTCCGGTCAGGGCGCCCATGGGACGGCGGGCGGGGCGACGATCCGCAGGATCGAGCGACCCGCCCTCCGTCCCCCCGTCCTCCCGTCAGTCCTCGACGATGAACACGTGCACCGCCACCGGCCCATGCGCGCCCAGCTGCAGCACCTGCCCGATATCGGCCGAGCGCGACGGCCCCGTCACCAGGTTCACCGTGCGCGACATCGGCCCCGCCCGACGCACCCGCGCCCACATCTCCTCCAGCCCCGGAACCACGTCCGACGCCTTCAGCACGATGAAATGCGTCTCGCCCAGAAAGGTCAGCGTCACCGGATTGTCGCGACCCGAGCGCAGCGCCACCGTCCCCGTCTCCGCCACGCCGCACAAGCCCCGGCTCAGCGTCGCCGGCTCCTCCAGCCGCCCGACCCCTCGGGTCGCGTCGAGCCCGGACCAGTCGAGGCCCGCGAAATCCGGCTCCTCCCCCATCCGGATCCCGCGCGGCAGATTGCGGGCGCGCAGCTCTCCCACCAGCGCCTCCGGCAGCGCCGCCATCGAGGGCAGGCGCGTCACCGTCGCATCCACCCCGCGCAGCTTCGCCTCGAACCGCTCCAGCATCGCCGCGCCCTCGGTCCGCGCGATCCCGGGCACCGGCGCGGTCTGCACGCCCGCCCGTCCCAGCCGCGCCGCCACCGCCTCCTTGCGCCCCGCCTCGGTCACGCCCGCGTCCTCGGTCAGCGACCGGCGCAGCCGCGCGAGAATCCGGACCCGGCCGCTCATCGCCCCGCCCCCCGCTTCCCGTCCGCATCCGGGCGGTAACGATCCATGAACGTCCCCCCCTCCGGCGCCGGGAAATCGCGCACATCGGTCCAGGCCCGGCCCATCGGCAGCCGCTTCAGCCGCCCGCCCGAGGCCATGACCCGCAGCCCCCAGGCCGCCAGCTTCGTCCCGAACCGGTAAAGCCCCGGCCGCGCCGCCGCGGACGCCCAAAGCCGCAGCCCCCGCCGCGTGCCGGACGGCGTCAGCTGCCGCTCGAACTCCCGCTCCCGCCAGTGCCGCATCATCTTGGGCAGCGGAATGCGCATCGGGCACACCTCCTCGCAGCGCCCGCAGAAGGTGGAGGCGTTGGGCAATTGCCCGCCCTGCTTCAGCCCGATCAGCGACGGCGTCAGCACCGCCCCCATCGGCCCCGGATAGACCCAGCCGTAAGCATGGCCCCCGACCGAGCGATACACCGGGCAATGGTTCATGCAGGCCCCGCAGCGGATGCAGCGCAGCATCTCCTGGAACTCGGTCCCCACCATCGCGGAGCGGCCGTTGTCCAGCAGCACCACATGATACGCCTCCGGCCCGTCCGGATCCTCCGCCCGCCGCGGCCCGGCGGAGAAGGTGGTGTAGACCGACATCTCCTGCCCCGTCGCCGAGCGCGCCAGCACCCGAAGGATGGTCGAGGCGTCCTCCAGCGTCGGCACCACCTTCTCCAGCGAGGCGATGACGATATGCACCTTCGGCAGGCTCTGGCTCAGGTCGCCGTTGCCCTCGTTGGTCACGATCACCGATTGCCCGGTCTCCGCGATCAGCATGTTGGCGCCGGTGATCCCCACCTCCGCCTCGAAATACTTGGCGCGCAGCTCGGCGCGGGCCTCCAGCAGCAGCTTGTCGAGCCCCTCCAGGTCCCGGTCCGCCGGCAGATGCGGGTGAAACTTGCGGAACGCCTCGCGCACCTGGGGCACCGTCACGTGAATCGCCGGGCCGATGATGTGGCTGGGCGCCTCCTTGCGGAGCTGGATGATGTATTCGCCCAGATCCGTCTCGACCGGCGCGATCCCCTTCTCCTCCAGGAAATCGTTCAGCCCGATCTCCTCCGAGATCATCGACTTGCCCTTGTTCACCGACGTCGCATTCGCCGCCCGGCAGATCCCCAGGATGATCTCGCGTGCATCCTCCGCCGTCTCGGCCCAGTGCACATGGCCGCCATCGGCGATCACCTTCGCCTCGTATGCCTCGAGATAGAGGTCCAGATGCGCCAGCGTGTGGTTCTTCAGATCCCGCGCCGCATCCCGCAACGCGTCGAATTCCGGCAGGCCGTTGGCCGCATAGGCGCGCTTGGCCATGGAATTGCCGAGCGCCTTGGTCATCTGCTCCTGCAACCCGCCATCGGCGATGGCGGCCCGGGCGTTGGCCTTGAACTGCGGCGTGGTGGGCTGATGGTTCACTTGCCGTCCTCCCCGATGGCGGGTCCGTCGGTCATGCCGGCCAGCACTTCGACGATATGGCGCGCCTTCACCGGGCGACCCTCGCGCGTCAGGCGGCCGGCCATGTTGAGCAGGCAGCCGAGGTCGCCCGCCAGCAGCAGATCGGCCCCGGTCTCGGCGGCGTTGCGGGCCTTGTCGGCCACCATCCGCTCGGAAATCGCGGGGTATTTCACGCAGAACATGCCGCCGAAGCCGCAGCACACCTCCGCCTCCGCCATCTCGGTCAGCTCCAGCCCCGGCACCCGGCCGAGCAGCGCGCGGGGCTGATCCTTGACGCCCAGACTGCGCAGACCCGAGCAGCTGTCGTGGTAGGTGATCTTGCTCACCCCCGCCGGGGCCTTCGCGGCCACCGGCGCTTCGGGCAGCACTTCGGCGAGGAAGGCGGTGATCTCGAAGGTCTTCGCGCCCAGCTTCTCGGCCCGCGCCCGCCAGCGGTCGCCGGGCGAGAACATCTCGGGATAGTCCTTGACCATGGTCGCGGCGCAGGAGCCGGAGGGCAGCACCACCGCGTCATAGTCCTCGAACGCCTCGATCACCCGGCGCGCCAGCCGCTTGGCAGAGGCCCGGTCGCCCGAGTTCCAGGCCGGCTGGCCGCAGCAGGTCTGCCCCGGGGGCACGCGCACGTCGCAGCCCGCATCCTCCAGCAGCTTGACCGCGGCGAAGCCGACCGAGGGGCGCATCATGTCCACGAGGCAGGTCGCCATGAACGCGATCTTCGGTCGGGCCGCAGCCGGGGTCTCCGCCGCCTCGGGCGCCTGGGTGTCTGGGGTCATGTCGACGCCTCCTTGGTTCGCCCCACCGTGTTACGCGCGCCGAGGCGGGGGCGGCAAGCGGTTCGGAGACGGTTCCGAGACGCATCGAAGACGGCCCGAGGCGGGCGCAGGCGATTCGCCCTCGCCGGAAAACGACCGCGATGCGACGACGGCCGCGGACGCGAACGCCCTTCCCATGCGTCCTGACGCCCGCAGGCCGGCCACGACCGCCGCAGCTCGGGCCAGGGCGCGGCGGGAGCCCCCCGCCCGCCGCGTCGCCTTCCTGCTGGACCTGCGCCCGCTTTTCGGCTAGAGGCGCGCCTCTGCGGCAGGGACACCCCTGGAGGCCCGCCGCCTGTGAAACACTCATAAGGAGATCGACGATGGCCGAGCTTCCGATTCTCGACGCCACCGCCCGCTCCGGCACGGGCAAAGGGGCTGCCCGCGCCGCGCGTCGCGAGGGGCTGGTTCCCGGCGTGATCTATGGCGGCGGCTCCGACCCGCAGCCGATCAACGTCAAGCACAACGAGCTGCTCAAGCGGCTCAAGGCCGGCAAGTTCCTTTCGACCCTCTACAACGTCAAGGTCGACGGCGTGGACACCCGCGTCGTCTGCCGCGCCGTGCAGCGCGACGTGGTCCGCGACCTGCCCACGCATGTCGACTTCCTGCGCCTGACCGAGAAGTCGCGCGTGGCGCTCCACATCCCCGTGGAGTTCATCAACCACGAGGCCTCCCCGGGCCTGAAGAAGGGCGGCGTGCTGACCGTCGTGCGCGCGGACGTGGAGCTGTCGGTGATCGCCGGCGCCATCCCCGACCACGTCACCATCGACCTGACCGGCCGCACCTTCGGCGACGTCATCCACATCTCCGACGTGGACCTGCCGAACGGCGCGAAGCCGGTCATCACCGACCGTGACTTCGTGATCGCCAACATCACCGCGCCGTCGGGCCTGATCGCCGAGGAGGCCGCCGAGGCCGCCGAAGCCGCCGCCGCCGAGGAGTGATCCAGGCGCGCCCCTCCTCGAGGAGGGGCGCGGTCCAAGCCCGAGAACGCCCGCCGCGGAGCCCCCGCGGCGGGCGTTCCGCATTCCGCCCCGCCCCGCTTGCACCCCCCGCTTGCCCCGGCCCGGCCCGCGCGTTACCTCCCCTCCAAACGACCCGCAACCTGGAGGCGCCGCCATGCTGCTCTTCGTCGGCCTCGGCAATCCGGGGCGAGAACACGCCAAGCAACGCCACAACATCGGCTTCATGGCCCTCGACCGCATCGCCGAGGATCACGGCTTCGGCCCCTGGCGCGACAAGTTCCAGGGCGAGGTGTCCGAGGGGCGGCTCGGCGAGCACAAGGTCATCCTGCTCAAGCCCTCCACCTACATGAACCTTTCGGGCCAGTCGGTCGGCGCCGCGCTCCGCTTCCACAAGATCCCGATCGAGGACGTCACCGTCCTGCATGACGAGCTCGACCTCGCGCCGGGCAAATGCCGGGCCAAGCGCGCCGGCGGTCATGCCGGCCATAACGGCCTGCGCTCGATCCACCAGCATTGCGGCCCGGAATACGGCCGCGTCCGCCTCGGCATCGGGCATCCGGGGCGCAAGGAGCTGGTGTCCGGCTACGTCCTCCACGACTTCTCGAAATACGACGAGCAGTGGCTGCATGACCTCCTGCAAGGCGTGTCCGACGGCGCCCCGGCGCTCGCCGCCAAGGACGACGCCGGCTTCATGAACGCCGTCGCCCTGCGCACCACCCCCCAGCGCCCGAAACCCGAGCGAAAACCGAAACCCGAGACCCCCGGCCCCCGGCCCGAAGGCCCGCGCGAAGTCCGCCTCTCCTCCGACCCGACGGCGGGCGCTTCTCGCACCGGGGCCGGGCCGGACCGGACCTCGCCCGCCCCGGCCCCGGCGCCTGGGCCGGAGGACAAGCCCCTGTCCCCGCTGGAAAAACTGCGGCGGCGCTTCACCTGATGTCAGCACGCCAGTTCATTCATATTCCGCTCATTATCCGGTGTTTTTCCTGAAATCACAGGGTCTCCTCCTCGCGCATCGTCACATGAGGACCCCGTCGATGAAAAACCTCGCATTCGCGCCCGTCGCCGTATCCGCCGTCGCCGCCCCGGCGGCGCCGCTCACCGTGGTCGACGCCTAGGCCAACAGCGCCTACGACGCCGTCGGCGCGCACAGCAGCGCCAGCACCAACGCCTATACAGGCGCGTGCTGCAACCAACCCGAACACCGCAGCTTCTACGTCTTCGGCCTGTCGTCGCTGGCCGGCCGGACCGTGTCTTTAGCCACCCTCACCTTCGCGGCGAACAACGGTTGGCATTACTCTGAACAAGCGTCCGAGACGCTCGGCCTGTTCGACGTGTCGACCCCTGTTTCGCAGCTGCTCGCGGACCAGAACGCCGCGACCGGCATTTTCGAGGATATCGGCGCCGGCGCGTCCTACCGGACGGCCGAGGTCGATTCCGGCGGCGGCCGATACAGGATGCCCGAAGCGTCGGTCACGCTCTCCGCCGTCGCGCTGGCCGACCTCAACGCCCTGCTGGGCGCGGGCGGGACCGACTTCGCCATCGGCGCGGCCCTGCGGAGCCTCTCGGGCGACGCGACGGACATCGAGACGCTCTGGGGCAGCTCCGGCGGCGTCGTGGCCGCGTCGCTCAGCCTGGAGACCGCCGCCGTCCCCCTGCCTGCTGCTTCGCCGGCCTCGCCGCGCTCGGCCTGGCGCGCCGCCGCGCCGCCGCCTG
>NZ_JBSRTQ010000149.1:0-10281 GCF_055129145.1 Albimonas sp.
AGGCCCGCGTCGCCGCCATCGGCGGGCGCACCGGAGGGAAGATCGCCGCATGACCTACGACCTCGTCATCAAGGGCGGCACGGTCGCCACCGCCTCCGATACCTTCCGGGCGGACGTCGGGATCAAGGACGGCAAGATCGTGGCCCTGGGCCTCGGCCTCGACGCGGCGGACGTGATCGACGCGACCGACAGACTGGTGCTCCCCGGCGGGATCGAGGCGCATTGCCATATCGCGCAGGAAAGCTCGTCGGGCGGCATGTCGTCGGACGACTACTGGACCGGCTCCGTGTCCGCCGCCTTCGGGGGCAATTCCTCCTTCGTCCCCTTCGCCGCCCAGCACCGCGGCATGGGCGTGACCGAGACATTGGAGGTCTACGACGGCCGCGCCGCGCCCAATTCCGTCATCGACTATTCCTACCACCTGATCATCTCGGACCCGACCGAGACCGTCCTGAAAGACGAACTCCCCGCCGCCTTCGCCCGCGGCGTGACCTCGTTCAAGGTCTTCATGACCTACGAGAAGACCCGGATCGACGACCGCCAGTTCCTCGACATCCTGACGGTCGCGAAAACCCACGGCGCCGTCACCATGGTCCATGCCGAGAACCACGGCATGATCCAGTGGATGGTGGAACGGCTGGAAGCCGCCGGCCACAAGGCGCCCCGCTACCACGCCCCCTCCCACCCCGCGATCGCGGAGGCGGAGGCGATCTACCGCGCCGTGTCGCTCGCCCGCCTCGTCGACACGCCGCTGGTCATCGTCCACGTCTCCACCCCCGAGGGCGCGCGCATCGTGCGCGACGCCCGCGCGGAAGGCGCCAAGATCTTCGGCGAGACCTGCCCGCAGTATTTCTTCCTGACCCGCGACGACCTCGACCGTCCGGGGATGGAGGGGGCGAAGTTCATGTGCTCGCCGCCGCTCCGCGACGCCGCCACGCAGGAGGTTCTGTGGCGCCACCTGCAGACCGGCACGTTTTCGCTGTGGTCCTCCGACCACGCCCCCTACCGCTATGACGAGACCGGCAAGCTCGCCAACGGCCCCGAAGCGCCCTTCAAGTCCATCGCCAACGGCATGCCCGGCATCGCCATGCGCCTGCCGCTGCTGTTTTCGGAAGGCGTCAACAAGGGCCGCATCACGCTCAACGACTTCGTGGCGCTGTCGTCCACCAACGCCGCCAAGCTCTACGGGATGCACCCGACCAAGGGCGCGATCTGCATCGGGGCGGATGCGGACATCGCCATCTGGGACCCGGACCTGAAAAAGACCGTCGCCGTCGCCGACCAGCACGACAACATGAACTACACCCCCTTCGAGGGGATGGAGCTGAAAGGCTTCCCCGTCACCGTCCTCAGCCGCGGCCGCCGCATCGTCGAGGACGGGGAGCTGAAGGCCGCGCGCGGCTCCGGCCGGTTCATGGCCCGCGCCACCCCCGACATGACCGGCCGCCCCGGCGCCACGGTCCCTGAACTCAACCCCGCCACCAATTTCGGCGCGAGGATCGCCCCATGACCGCTCCCGGCCCCATCCTGCTGGTCAACCCCAACTCGAACGAAGCCGTCACGATGGGCATGCGCGACGCCGTCGCCGCCCTCGCGATCCCCGGCGGACCGGAGATCGAATGCCTGACGCTGGCCGAGGGCCCGTTCGGCGTCGAAACCCAGATGGACAGCGACTCCGTCGTCATGCCCCTCGCCCGCCTCGCCCAATCCCGGCAGGACGCGTCGGGCTTCGTCATCGCCTGCTATTCCGACCCCGGCATCGACGCCTGCCGCTCGGTCGCGCCCTGCCCGGTCTTCGGCATCCAGGAATGCGGCGTCCTCGCCGCCATGGCCCGCGCCGACCGGTTCGGCGTGATCGCCATCGCCGACGCCTCGGTGCGCCGCCATCGCCTCTACATGCGCCGCATGGGCGTGCTGGACCGGCTGGCGGGCGAAATTCCGCTGAACATGTCGGTGGCCGAGTCCCATTCCGGCGAAGGCACGTTCGCCCGCCTCGTCGAGATCGGCGGCGCCCTGATCGGCGACGGAGCCGAGGCCATCGTCCTCGGCTGCGCGGGAATGGCCCGCCACCGCGCGCCGCTGGAGGCGCGGCTCGGCGTGCCCGTCATCGACCCGGTGCAGGCCGCGACCGCGATGGCGGTGACCACCGCCATGCTGCGCGCGGCCGGCTGACCGCCCCCGCCCCCCCGCCATGAAGATCGAGCGCCGCAACGACCTCTCCCTCCGCCTGCTGGAGGTGTTCGGCGCGGTGATGCAGCACCAGACCACGGTGCGTTCGGCCGAGGCGCTGGGCATCTCGCAGCCCGCCGTCTCCACCGCCATCCGCGCGCTGGAGGCGCAGGTCGGCTTCGCATTGTTCGAACGCCGCAACCGCCGGATCCTGCCGACCGAGGAGGCGCTGAACCTCTACCGCGAAGTCGAGCCGATCTTCTCCATGCTCCGCTCGGTGGAGGGCCGGGTCCGCGACCTGCGCGCCGGGGCCGCGGGAAAACTGCGGATCATGGCGACCCCGCCGCTCGGCCATTCGCTGGCCCCGGTGGCGCTGAAACGCTTCCTCGACGCCCGTCCCGGCGTGGTGATCGACTATGACGTGCGCCGGGCCGAGACGGTGGCCGAGGCCGTGGCCGCCGGCGCCGCAGATATCGGACTGGTGCTGCTCGCCGCCCCGCGCAACGGGGTGGCCATCGAGGTGATCGGCGACGCCGACATGGTGGCGCTGGCGCCGCCGGGCCATCCGCTCGCGGCGCGCGAGGCGATCACGCCCGCCGACGCCGCCGAGGCCGGCTTCGTCGGCCTGCAATCAGGCTCCCGCCTCGGCGAGCTGCTGCGCGACGCCTTCCGGACCGCCGACACGCCCTATGCGCCGCGGGTCGAGGTCCGCTACTGCCACACCGCCGCCGTGCTGGCCGAGGCCGGGCTCGGCGTCGCGGTCGTCGACCGCTACACCGCCGGCTTCATGCAGGGGCCGAGCCTGGTGCAACGCCGCTTCCGCCCCACCGTCTCGGCGCCCTGCTGCGTGCTGACCCGCACCGACGCGCCCGTCTCCCAGCTCACCCTGCATTTCGCCGACGAGATCCGCCGCGCGGTGCGCGCCGACGCGGGCGAGCCGGTCTAGCCGCCGGGTCCCATTCCCTTCCGGTCCCGCGCCCCGCGCCGCGCCATCTGGCCCCTCCGGACCCGCCGCGTTGGCCCTGTCTCCGCGCCGCGATATCGGCAGGATGCGGCGGACCTCCTCCCTTGCCGGACCACGCCGCATGCCCCTCGCATCCCCCGCCCTGATCGCCGCCCTGCCCGAGGCGCCCACCCTGCTCGCGGCCGGGGGGGCGGTGCTGGGGGCGGCGGTGCTGCGCGGGGTGACCGGGTTCGGCTTCGCGCTCGCCGCCGTGCCGCTGCTCGGGATGATCGTGGAACCGGCGCAGGGGGTGACGGCGGTGATCCTGATGCAGGTCATGGTCGGCCTGCGCGACGTAGCCATGCTCCGGCGCAGTCTCGACATGCCCTCGCTGGGGCGGCTGGCGCTGGGCGCCTTGATCGGAACGCCGGCGGGGGTGTGGCTGCTGGCCTATCTGGACCCCGCCGCGCTGCGCCTCGCCATCGCGGCGACGGTCGCGGCGGGCCTTGCGTTCCTGCTGCGCGGCCCCGCCGCCGACGCAGCCCCGCCCGCCGACCGGCGCGAGGCGTTCCCGGCGGGCGTCGTCGCCGGCCTCTTCGGCGGGCTCGCCGCCATGGCCGGCCCCCCCGCCGTCGCCTATTTCCTGCGCCGCCGCACGCCCCCCGCCACGGCGCGCGCCTCGCTGATGTGCTTCTTCTTCGCCACCTCGGTCATGGCGCTGCCGGGCATGGGCGTCGCCGGTCTGCTCGACCTGCCGACCCTGGCGCTCTCGGTCTGCTGCCTGCCCCTGCTGCTCGGCGGAACCTGGATCGGCGGCCATATCTTCAAGCGCACCTCCGAGGCCGGCTACCGCCGCCTCGCCATCATCGTGCTGGCGGTGATGGCCGCGGCCTCGGCCATCCGCGGCGCGATGGGGATGTGGTTCTAGCCCGCCACCTCCCGCGCGGCTTCGGCCAGCAACCCGATCCCCGCCCCGATCCGGTCCAGCGGGATCGCCGCGAATCCCAGCCGCATCCGGTCCACCGGCGGGTCCGCGCGCAGGAAATGCACGTCCCCCGGCTCCACCAACACCCCCCGCTCCCGCGCCGCCGCCGCCACCGCCCGCGCGTCGAGCCCCCCCGGAAGCCGCGCCCAGATCGCCGAGCCGCCCGAGGTCGCGCGCAGCTCCACCTCCGGCATCCGGGCCGAGATCTCGGTCGCCGTCCGCGTCCAGCGCGCCGCCAGCCGCCCGCGCGTGCGCCGCACATGCGCATCCAGATGCCCCTCCGCCATGAAGATCGCCATCGCCCGCTGGTCGAGCGCGGGGGGGTGGCGATACATCAGCCGACGCAGGGCGCGCAGCTCCTCGATCAGCGCCGGCGCCGCCACCACGAAGCCCAGGCGCAACCCCGGAAACAGCGTCTTGGTGAGGCTGCCGACATAGATCACCCGCCCGGCGGAATCGTAGCTTTTCAGCGCCGCGCGGGGCGGGCCGATATGGTTCAGCTCATGCTCGTAATCGTCTTCGATGATGAGGAAATCCGCGTTTCGCGCCCGCTCGGTCAGCGCCATCCGCCGGTCGAGCGGCAGGGTCACGCCGGTCGGGCACTGATGCGAGGGCGTGACGCAGACCAGGTCGCAGGCGTCGAGCCGGTCCGACATGACCAACCCCGCGCCATCCACGCGGAGCGGCTCCAGCACCGCCCCCGCCGCCCGAAAGATGTTGAAGGCGTCGACATAGCCCGGATCCTCCAGCCCCACCCGCGTGCCCGGTTTGGTCAGCGCGGCGGCGATGAGGTAGAGCGCGTTCTGCGAGCCGACGGTCGCCAGCACCTCCTCCGCCCTCGCGCGGATGCCGCGCTGGGGCAGGACGCGGGTCAGGATCTGGGCGATCAGCATCGGGTCGTCGCCGTCCACCTGATCGCCGATCCAGGCCTCCACATGTCGGTTCGCCCCCGCAGCCCGCATCGCGTCCCGCCAGCGCGCGACCGAGACGTCGTCGGCGCTGACCTGCCCGTAAAGAAACGGGTAGGGATAGCGCCGCCAGTCGCCCGGTTTCTCGATATTGCGCTGGGCGCGGGCGTTGAGCGCGAAACGCGCCGGCCAGTCGGCCCCCGCCTCCGATCCGAACAGCGACGCGGTGCGGGTGTCGCCGCGCAGCGCGGCGACCTCGCGCAGATGCCGTTCGTCGATGAAATGCCCCCGCCGCGGAACCGAGCGCAGGAAGCCGTCGTCGATCAGCTGCTGATAGACCAGGACGGCGGTGTTGCGCGACACGCCCGCCAGCGCCGCCAGGTCGCGGGTGGAGGGCAGCGGCTCATGCGGGGGCGCCGCCCCGTCGAGGATCGCGTCGACCAGCCGCTCGCGCACCTGCTGCTGCAAGGTGCGCTCCGCCGTCAGCGGCTTGCGGAAATAGGGGTCGAGCATCGGTCCGTCCTGTCGCCATCGCCGCACCCGCGCCGCAGGCCCGGGCGGGTTTCGGCCCCGCCGGTGCGCGGAAGCGACAGGTCGCGCGCGCCATGCGACGCGCCCGCGATCTCCGCCCCCCGGCGCGCCTGCGCAGCGCCGGTCCAGACTGCCTCTTCCGACCCTGTGGCGCCATAGATTCCACTCTCTGGCTCTATGCCCGCGTTGCTGCGCCGCAATAGCCTTTTCAACGCAATGCGGAACCGGCCGCGGCGTCCATGCGCGGACGCGTCCGGACCGCCTCGCCTGAAAACTCTCGACAAAAAAAGCTCGCCTCAAAAAGTCTCGCCGACCAGCCCTGCCGAAACGCCATGGCGCGCCCGCCGGGCGAGGAACGGGGCGCCAACAGGGAAATGTTTCGATGACCGATCTCACTCACAAGACCGGCCCCAGCCGCCGCGCGATCCTCCGCGGCGCCGGCGCCATCGCCGCCGGCCTCGCCGCCCCCGCCCTCGTCAGCCGCCGGGCGCTCGCCTCCTCGGGCGAGCTGAACATCCTGATGTGGTCCGACTACCTGCCCGAGACCTTCGTGACGGCGTTCGAGAAGGGCACGGGCGTCAAGATCAACTTCACGGGCATCGGCTCGAACGAAGAGATCATCAACAAGATGAAGGCCACCAAGGGCCGCGGCTTCGACATCGTGTCGCCGACCAACAATCGGTCCTTGCAGTGGCAGCCGCTGGAGCTGCTGCAGCCCTTCGATCTCTCCCGCGTGCCGATGCAGAACGTCAACCCGGCGATGGCCAAGATCGGCGAAGTCGACTGGGCCTTCGGCGAGGGCGTCTACTGGGCCCCGCATATCTGGGGGACCGAAGGCATCGCCTGGCGCACCGACAAGTTCACCCCCAAGGGCGCCCTGCCCTCCTACGGCGACGTCTGGGCCGAAGAGAACGCCGGCAAGACCATGGGCCGCGGCCATTCGATGATGCTGGGCGCGGGCCTCTATATGGAGACCATCGGCGCGCTCGCGCCGGGCGACGTGTGGAAGGCCTACGCCTCGCCCGAGGCGATGTCGGAGGTCTGGGGCAAGATCACCGACTGGTGCATCGCCAGGAAGGGCAACGTGAAGCTGCTCTGGAACGACGCCGACACCCAGAAGAACGGCCTGCTCAACGAAGGCGTCATCGTCGGCCAGACCTGGGACGGCCCGCCGCTGGCGCTGAAGACCGCCGGCGAGCCGGTGATGTATGCGGCCCCGCTGGAAGGCGCGATGGCCTGGGTCGACGGCATGGCGATCCCGGTCGGGGCCGAGAACATCGACGCGATCTACGAGTTCATGACCTACGCCTACAACCCCGAACTGGCGGGCGAGGCCATCGACCACCACGGCTACAACTCGCCGGTGCTGGGCGCCGACAAATACGCCGGCGAGACCTACGCCAAGAACTTCGCCGACGCCTATCCGGGCGACGCGCTGGCCAACCTCAACCCCTGGCCGGCCGAGGCGCAGTGGTACGCCGACGCGCGCACCGAGTTCGTCAACAAGTTCACCTCCGCCTGAGCCTTCCTTTTGAAATCCGCGCGGACCGGGCCGTCCCGGTCCGCGTTTCTCATTTCCCCGGCCTTTTCCAACGTTTCGCGGAGCCCCGGATGACCAAAGACATCACGCTCGACTACGTCTCGGTGCAGTTTGGCGACTACGTGGCGGTCGACGGGGCGCATCTGACCATCGAGGGCGGCGAGTTCTTTTCGTTCCTCGGGCCGTCGGGCTGCGGCAAGACCACGCTGCTGCGCTGCATCTCCGGCTTCCAGGAGCCGACCGCCGGCCAGATCCGCATCGGCGGCAAGGACATGCGCGGCATCGGTCCGAACAAGCGCCCCACCGCGCTGATCTTCCAGAACCTCGCCCTCTTCCCGCTGATGACGGTGGCCGAGAACATCGCCTTCCCGTTGGAAGTCCGGGGGATCGACAGGAAGACCCGCCGCAAGCGCGCCGATGAGCTGCTGGAGCTGATCGCGCTCACCGGCCAGGGCGACAAGAAGGTGTCCGAGCTTTCCGGCGGCCAGAAGCAGCGCGTCGCCATCGCCCGCGCGCTCGCCGTCGAACCCGACATCCTGCTGCTGGACGAGCCGCTCTCCGCCCTCGACCTCAAGCTGCGCCAGCACATGCGTCGCGAACTGCGGGCCATCCAGAAGCAGGTCGGCCTGACTTTCATCTACATCACCCATGACCAGGGCGAGGCGCTGACCATGTCCGACCGCGTCGCCGTCATGTCGCGCGGGCGGATCGAGCAGGTGGGGATTTCGCGGGAGATCTACGACGCGCCGCGCACCGCCTTCGTCGCCTCCTTCGTGGGGGAGAACAACGCGCTGACCGGCTCGGTGCTGGCCCGCGCGGACGGCATCTCCACCCTCGACCTCGGCCTCGCCGCCCCGGTGCGCGTCGCGACCGCCGCCGGTCCCGGCGCCAAGCTCGACCCGGGCGCCGAGTGCATGGCCTTCATCCGCCCCGAGGCCCTGCGCCCCTGCGCCCCCGACGCGCTCAACGCCATCTCCGCGACCGTCACCCGTGAGGAATTCGAGGGGGCCCAACGCCACCTCGTCCTGACCGCTGCGGGGCGGGAACTCCGCATGACCCTCGTCAACGACGAGCGCGCCGGCGACTTCGGCCCCGGCGCGAACATCCACGTCGGCTTCGCCCCGGACATGGCCTGCGCCCTGCCCCCGGGCGAGCTGGCCTCGGCCTGAGGCGCGCCATGACAGCCCTCCGCGCCTTCCTCGCCGGCTTCGTCGACCGCAACGGCCTGCCCGTCGCGATCTATCTGGGGCTAGCCGTCACCCTCTGGGTGTTCCTGCTGGTCGCGCTGCCGCAGCTGGCGATGCTCGACTTCTCCTTCCGCCACAACCTCCCCCCGTCGCGGATGGGCGGCCCGGACGACACCTATACGCTGGAACAATACCGCTACTTCTTCCTCGGCTCCGAGATCAGCGGCGGCGACTGGAACGCGCTCGACATCGGCGTGCTGGTCAAGACCCTGATCGCGGCGGTGGCGGTGACGCTGATCGACCTCGCCATCTGCTATCCCGTCGCCTACCTGCTCGCCCATTCCGCCAAGGGCGCCGCCGGCCGGCTGATGGTGCTGGCGCTGATCGTGCCGTTCTGGGTCAACGAGATCCTGCGCGCCTTCGCCTTCCGCATCCTCTTCGGCGCCACCGGCGTGATCAACGCATTCGGCATGTCCGCCGGTCTCTGGGACGTGCCCTTCGACTTCGTGGGCGAGGATGTGGCGCTCTATGCCGGCCTCTCCTACGCCTATATCCTGCTGATGATCTTCCCGCTCTACAACGCCATCGAAAGCCTCGACCGCAACCAGATCGAGGCGGCGCGCGACATGGGCGCCTCGGTCATCCAGGTGCATGCCAAAGTGGTGATCCCCTATGCGAAACCCGGCATCGCCTCGGGCTGCACCATGGTGTTCATGCTGACCGCCGGCGCGCTGGCGGCGCCCCAGATCCTCGGGGGCCCGTCCAACCTCTGGTTCACCCAGATCGTCTACCAATGGTTCAACGACGGCGGGAACTGGCCGCGCGGCTCGGCCTACGCCATCGTGCTGCTCGCGGTCTGCATCGGTTTCGTCATGCTGATGATGCGCATCTTCCGCGTGTCCATCGGCGCCATCGGCCGGTGAGGATCCCAGCATGACCAAAGGTCCCGCGATCCTGCTGCCGTTCCTCTATCTCGCGCTGTTCTTCGCCTATCTCTTCGGCCCGCTCTTCATCATGGCGATCACCGCCTTCAACTCGGCCGGGTTCCCCCGCGTCTCCCCTTGGGAGTGCCTGACCTTCGGCTGGTTCGGCAAGCTCGCCCAGGACACACGGCTGCTGGAGGGGATCGGCAATTCGCTGATCATCGGCGTCGGCGTGGTGCTGATCGCGGTGCCGATCGGGCTCGCCGCCGCCCTGACCCTGAGCCAGGTCGGCCCCCGCCTGCGCGCCTCGCTCTACACCGTGTTCATCGCCCCGATCCTGGTGCCCGGCGTGGTCATCGGGCTTTCCACGCTGATCTTCTGGGACCGGATGGGGACGATGCTCGGCGCCGGCTACGACAGCCTGTTCTACGACGGCATCTGGCTGACCGTCGTCGGCCAAGTCACCTTCATCGCCGCCTATTCGATGCTGGTGTTCCTTTCCCGCATCGCCCGCTTCGACCCGACCCTGACCGAGGCGGCGCTCGACATGGGCGCGACCCCCACCCAGGCCTTCGTCAAGGTGCTGCTGCCGTTCATGGCGCCGGCCATCGCGTCGGCCGCCGTGCTGGCGTTCCTAGCCTCGATGGAGAACTACAACACCACCGTCTTCACCATCGTGGCCGAGAGCACGTTCACCACCGTCCTCGCCTCCAAGGTCCGCTACGGGCTCGACCCCTCGATCTCGGCCGTGGCCGTCATCATCGTCGCCGGCACGCTGATCCTCGCCACGGTGTTCGAGGTCGCCAAGCGCCGCCAGTCCCGCGCCGCCGCCGGCCTTCTGGCGCTCGACAGGCCGGCGCTGAAGCAGATCGCGCATCCGCTGTTCGTCGCGGCCCTGCTGGCGGGGCTGGCGGCCTGGGTGGTCTGGACCGGGGCGAACCATGACAGCTCGGTCTGCGAGCTGAGGGTGCTCGAAGACAAGCGCGTCCTCCAGGAGCAGTTCGAGCAGGAGCGACGCGAGCGGCTGGAGACCCTCGCCCCCTCGACCTCCGGCGCCTCCGGCGCGCCGGGCCCCCAGGGCGGCGCCTTCGCCCC
>NZ_JBSRTQ010000150.1:0-10194 GCF_055129145.1 Albimonas sp.
GGCCAGCGTCGGGTCGCGGCTCAGCCGGCCGTCGCCAGCCGCTTCAGCTCGGTCACCGCCGCGCCATAGCCCTCGGCGCCGAGGCCGGCCATCACCGCGGTGACCACGCCCGACATCAGCGAGCGGTGATAGATCGCCTCGCGTCGGTGCACGTTGGAGATGTGGTATTCGATGATCGGACCCGCGAACATCTTCAGCGCGTCCATGATCGCCATCGAATAGAAGGTGAAAGCGGCCGGATTGATCAGGATGCCTGCGCCGTCGTCCGTCGCCTCGTGGATCCAGCCGATCAGCTCCGCCTCGGAATTGGTCTGCCGGAACACCAGCGGCGTCTCGCCCGCGGCGCGGCGGCAGATCGCCTCGACCTCGGCCAGCGTGACGCGCCCGTAGATCTCGGGCTCGCGCTTGCCCAGACGGTTCAGGTTGGGGCCGTTCAGGACGTGGAGCGTGTCGGACATGGGCGTCATCCTCCGTAGCCGAATTGCCGGGGCAGCCAGAGCGAAACCTCCGGAACCAGCGTGATCAGCACAAGCGTGGCGAGCAGCGCCAGCAGGAACGGCGTGATCTCCTTCACGATCCGCCCCAGCGGCTGGCCCGAGATCGTGGCCATCACGAACAGCAGCAGTCCATAGGGCGGCGTGATCAGGCCGAGCATGATGTTGACCACGCACACGATCCCGAAATGCACCATGTCGATGCCGAGCGCGTTGGCGGTCGGGATGAAGACGGGCACGATCACCAGCAGGATCGTCGTCCCCTCCAGCAGGCAGCCGAGCACCAGCAGGGTCGCGTTGACGATCAGCAGGAAGCCCACGGGCCCCAGATCGACCCCGCCCAGCCAGACGCTCAGCGCGGCGGGGATGTTCTCGATGGTGACGACGTAGTTGTAGACCAGCGCGCCGGCGATCAGCATGCCGATGGAGGCGGTGGTGCGCGCCGAGGACGAAAGCGACTGGCGCAGCGAGGCGAAGGTGACGGAGCGGTAGAGCAGCGCCGAGACCATCAGGGCGTAGAGCGCCGCGACCGCCGCCGCCTCCGTCGGCGTCGTGGCGCCGCCGTAGATGCCGCCGAGCAGCACCACCGGCATCATCAGCGCCGGCAGCGCCTTGAAGGTGATCCCGGGCAGATCGCGCAGCGGCGTCGGCTTCTCCACCGGGAAATTCCGGCGCCGCGCCGTCCCGACGATGATCCCCGCCTGCGCGAGGCCCATCAGCAGCCCCGGGATCACGCCGGCGAGGAACAGGAACCCGATGGAGGCGTCGGAGACCAGCGCGTAGATCACGATGGGGATCGAGGGCGGGATGATCGGGCCGATCACCGCCGAGCTCGCGGTCAGCGCCGCGGCGAAGGCGGGCGGATAGCGCCCGCCCGCGGTCATCATCTTCTGCATCATCTTGCCGGAGCCGGCCGCGTCGGCGATGGCCGAGCCCGACATGCCGGCGAAGATCACCGACTGGACGACGTTGACCAGCGCCAGCCCGCCGCGGAACCGCCCCACGAAAGCGTTGCAGAAGGCGAGCAGCCGCAGGGTCATCGACCCCGCGTTCATCAGCTCGGCCGCCAGAATGAACAGCGGCACCGCCAGCAGGATGTAGCTCGCGAAAAGCCCGTTCAGGATCTGCTCGGCGGCGATCCCCATGTCCTGGCCGGCCAGCAGCAGGTAGAGGATCGACGAAGCGATCATCGCGTGCCCGATGGGCAGGCCCATCACCGCAAGCGCGACGATGGCGATCACCGACATGGCGAAGGGATCGGGCATGGCGAAAGGATCGGGGAGCATCAGAGCGGATCCTCGCCGCGGGAAGCGGCCTCGGGCGCGCCGCGCAGGGCCCGGGCCAGCAGGAAGACGTAGCGGATCAGAACCGCGACCACGAACAGGATGAAGATCGCGAACAGCCGGTCGTAGCGGATGTCGAGATATGAGGTCTTCTGCACCTTCATGAAGGTCACGAAATCCCAGGTCGCGGGCAGCGACCAGCCATAGAGAAACAGCAGCGCGAGACAGGAGACCACCGCCATCGCCCGCCGCACCTTCGGCGGCGCGAGGCTGAGGAACAGGTCGAAGCGGATCTCGTCGCGCTCACGCAGCACGAAGCCCGCGCCCCACAGCACCAGCCACAGCCACATGACGATGGAGAGCTCGTTCGCCCAGCCGCCCGGCAGGTTCAGCACATAGCGGAAGACGATCTGGCAGATGAAGGCCAGGAACATCACCGCCAGCATGATCGAGGCGATGTCGTCGGCGCGCCGGTGCAGCCAACCGCCCCAGCGCAACAGGCGCGCGTGCATTGCAGGTCCCCCCTTCGCCCCGGTCCGGGATGGCTCGGCCGCGGTCCCGCCCGGCGCGAGGCCGGGCGGGCGCTCAGGCGATCAGAGCGCGTTGATCCGCTCGAGCATGCCCTCAGGCCAGTCCTTCGACAGGTCCGAGTTCAGATACATCTCCTGCGCGTGCTTGCGGAAGGCGTCCACGTCGGGGGTCGAGATCTTGAGGCCCTTCTCCTTGAAGAAATCGCCCAGCTTCTGCTCCCGCGCCTGATGCTGCGCGGTGCTCCAGGCGATGGCCTCGTCGGCGGCGGCCTCGAAGGCGGTGCGCTGCTCGGGGCTCATCGCCTCCCACGCAGCCTTGGAGATCACCAGCAGGTCGTAGCCCACCAGATGCGAGGTCAGCACCAGCTGGTCCATCACCTCGTAGAACTTCATGTTCTCGACATTCGGGAACGGGTTGTCCTGGCCGTCGATCGCGCCGGTCTGCAGGCCGGTATAGACCTCGGAATAGGCCATCGGCGTCGGGTTCGCGCCCAGCGCCGTGCCGAGGAACTGCCAGGCGTCGCCGCCGGGCATGCGCAGCTTCACGCCTTCCATGTCGGCGGGGGTGGTGATGGTCTTGTCGATGCGGAGCCCGACCTGCCGGGTGCCGAAATAGGTCGGCCCGAGGATGTGGATGCCGAGCTGCTTTTCGGCCAGCGCCTTCATCTCGGCCCCGACATCGCTGGCGAAGAAGGCGTTGAGGTGGGCGGCATCGCGGAACAGATAGGCCGAGGTCAGGATCGAGAAGGCCGGGATCTGGTTGGCGATGTCCTGGGGGGCGATGTTGCCCATCTCCAGGTTGCCGCGCTGGATGGCGATGATCTCGGCGCCCTGCTTGAACAGGTTGCCGCCGTAGAACAGTTCGAGGTCGGCCATGTCGGCGACCCCGGCCTGGATCTTCTTCATCATCTCGGCGCGGATGTCCTGCTCCGAGAACACCGCCGAAAAGCGCAGCTTGGGCTTGTCCTGCGCCATCGCCGGCATCGCGGTCACCAGGGCCATCGCCCCCGCGGTCAGCAGCCTCAGCGCGGTTCTGCGTGTCGTCGTCATCATGGCGTTTCCTCCAAGTTTATTTTGGCTTCAGCTTTTCCGGGCGGCTTCCCGGCCCATCAGGCGCACCTGGGCGGCCAGGCGATACGGCGCGTTCGGTCCGCCGTAACCGGCGTAGCCTGCGCGTCGTTCGACGATCTCGAAGAAGATCCCCTCTCCGAAGGTCTGCGAATAGAGCTGCAGGAAGCTGGCGCCCCCGGCCTCGTCGTAGAGCAGATTCAGGCGGCGCAGGTCCTCGACGAAGCCGTCCTCCAGCCCGAAGCGGGCGGCGACGTCGTCGTGATAGTTCCCCGGGATCGGCAGGGCCGCGAAGCCGTTCGCTTCCAGCGCCTCGGCCGCCGCGAAGATGTCGTCGGTGGCGAAGGCCACATGCTGGACCGAGGAGCCGGAGCTTTCGGCGATGAAGCGCCCCGCCATCGTGCGATGCGTCTCCGCCCCGTTCAGGGTCAGGCGCAGGCCCGCATCCGGCCCTTCGATGGCCTGAGATCGGACCAGCCCGCCGGGATCGACGACATCGACCATCGGCTGCTTCGCCACATCGAAAAGCGAGATGTAGAACAGCGACCAGGTCAGCATCTCTTCGTAATTCATCGTCTGGCCGACATGGTCGACGCGGGTCAGGCCGGCGGGCGCCGGGGCGTCGTCGTCCTCGACCGACTGGAATTCGGTCGTCCACACGTCGGCGAGCCCGCTTGTGCGGTCGATGAAGTGCAGGACCCCGCCGCCGACGCCGCGGATGGCGGGGATTTCGACTTCGCCCGGCCCCGTCGGCTGGCGGAAGGTGGCGGCGCCCAGCGCCTTCGCCCGCGCCTCCGTCGCGCCCGCATCCGCCACCAGCAGGCCCAGGTCGCAGATGTTGAGCCCGTGCGCGGCGTGGGCGGCGCGCGCGAAGCCATGCGCGTCGGTGTTGATGACGATCCGGATGTCGCCCTGCTGCCAGAGGTCGACTTCCTTGGCGATGTGCCGCCGCACCCGACGAAACCCGAGGCTGCGCAGGAGCCGGCCCAGCGCCTCGGCCTCCTCCGCATCCGCGGCGAATTCGATGAAGGCCACGCCCTCGCAGCGGATGCGGTCGGGCATTTTCGTGACCGGGATGGCGATGTCGGGCTCCTGCCGCGCCACCTGATCCATCAGGTAGATGAGCGAGCGATGGCCATCCACCGCGATGCTTTTGGGGCTGCCGCCACGGAACTGGTCGTTGAACACCTCGAGGCTCAGCGGTCCGTCATAGCCGGTCGCGGCCACCGCGCGCATGAAGCCCACCACGTCCAGATCGCCCTCGCCCGGCATGTTGCGGAAGTGGCGCGACCAGTAGAGCAGGTCCATCTCGATCCGCGGCGCGTCGGCGAGCTGGACGAAGAAGATGCGGTCCCCGGGGATCGAGCGGATGCTGTCCGGCGCGATCTTGCGCCCCAACGTGTGAAAACTGTCGAGGATCAGGCCCACATTCGGATGATCGGCGCGCCGCACCACCTCCCAAGCGTCGCGATGGTCCCAGACATGGCGGCCCCAGGCCAGCGCCTCGAACCCCACCCGCAGCCCGCGCCGCTGCGCCCGCTCGCCCAGTTCCGAAAAGTCCTGGGCCATGCGGTCGATGCCGCCGAGCGCTTCGGGATGGACCGAGGAGCAGACCAGAACGAGCTCCGCGCCAAGGTCCTGCATCAGGTCGAACTTCCGCTCGAACCGGTCGAAGGCGCGGGCGCGCAGCGGCTCGGGCAGGCCCTCGAAATCGCGGAAGGGCTGGAACAGCATGATTTCGAGGCCATGGTCGCGGACCAGCGCGCCGACCTCGCGCGGGGTCCCGTCGAAGGCGACGAAATCCTGCTCGAAGATCTCGATCCCGTCGTAGCCGGCCTCGGCGATGGCCGTGAGCTTGGTGCGTAGATCACCCGCAAGACAGACCGTGGCGATGGAGGTTTTCATGGCGCCCCCTCCTTGTCGAAGGAATCGAAGGTGGCGCGCATCCGCGCCGGGTCGGCGGCGAGGCCGGTGAACAGCTCGAACGCCCGCACCGCCTGGAAAAGCGCCATGCCGGAGCCGGGCAGCACCGCGCAGCCCCTGGCGCGGGCGGCGGCGAGAAGCGCGGTTTCCAGCGGGAAATAGACGATGTCGGCCACCCAGTGCCGCGGCTCGATCAGGTCGGCGGGCAGCGGCAGTCCGGGCAGCTTCGCCATCCCCACCGGCGAGGCGTTGACGATGCCGTCGGCCTGCGCCGCGGCCCGGAGGTCTTCGGTCGCTTCGGCGCGCCCAGCTCCGAACCGGGCCACAAGGCTCGCCGTCAGTCGCAGGGCCGCGGCCGCGTCGATATCGTGGACCATCAGCCGCCCGACGCCGCCGTTGAGCAGCGCCGCCGCGACCGCGCCCCCTGCCCCCCCGGCCCCGATCAGCAGAACACGGTCGCGCGCCGCCCCCGGCAATCCGCGCCGGAGGCTCTCGCCGAACCCCCAGTAGTCGGTGTTGTGCCCGTGGCGCACGCCGTCGCGGAAGACGATGGTGTTGACGGCGCCGACCGCCCGCGCGTTCTCCGACAACAGGCCGAGATGCGCGATCACCGCCTGCTTGTAGGGAAAGGTGACGTTGAGGCCCCGGAACCCCGCGGCTTCGGCCCCGGCCAGGATCTCCTCGACCGAGGGCGGGCTCGCATGGCCGGCCAGATCGATCAGCCGGTAGTCGTAGGCGAGCCCCTGCGCCGCGCCCTCTTCCATGTGCATCCGCGGCGTGCGCGATGCGGCGATGCCCTGCCCCAGCAGGCCGACCAGGACGCGCCCGTCCCCCCCGGCCTTCGGTCCTTCGACCTGGGGCATCCATGCCGTCGCCACGATCCCATGCCTCCCCTGCCCCGGTCATGCGCCGGCGTTCAGATGATAATGTTCGAGACGGTTAATTTAGTCAACGGAATGTTCGTGCCGGTTAATTCATGCGCTGCGACGAGAAAATCCGAGACATTTCAGAGGGATTTTCCTATGCAGGCGTGCAGCACCCGAGAGAGAGCCATGGAAGA
The DNA here is from genome assembly GCF_055129145.1 of Albimonas sp. Lineage (NCBI taxonomy): Bacteria > Pseudomonadati > Pseudomonadota > Alphaproteobacteria > Rhodobacterales > Paracoccaceae > Albimonas > Albimonas sp. Next base: position 6,359 of record NZ_JBSRTQ010000150.1, read on the forward strand.
CGCGCCGAACCCGGACCCCGTTGAACCCGACGACTCGCCCAAGCGGAGCTGGAAGCAGGACCCCGACGGGGTGCGTGCGAACATCCTCCGGGTGGCGCGCGAGGTCTTCGCGCAGAATGGTCTTTCAGGGGCGCGGATCGACGAGATCGCGGCGCGGACCTCCACCTCCAAGCGCATGATCTACTACTATTTCGGCGACAAGCAGGGCCTCTACCGCGAGGTGCTGGCCGACGCCTACCGCCGCACGCGCGAAGCCGAAAGCGCGCTGGAGCTCGAGGGCCTGCCGCCCGACGTGGCGCTGCGCACGCTCGCCGAATTCACCTTCGAGAACCATCGCCGCTCCAAGGCGTTCATCCGGCTGGTGATGATCGAGAACGTGCACGAAGGACGCCACATGCCGGATGCGGCCGATATGCTGGGCCAGAACCGGAACGCGATCCGGCTCCTCGAGGACATCTACGCCCGCGGGCTGGAGGCGGGCGTCTTCCGTCCCGGCCTCAGCGCGGTGGAGCTGCACTGGCACATTTCGGCGCTGAGCTACTTCAACGTGTCGAACCGGGCCACCTTCTCCCACATCTTCGGCGACGCGCTGTTCGGCGACGAGGGGCAGGACACGCTTCGGCGGCATGTGGGCGACATGGTCCTGAAGCTGGCCTTGGCCTAGGGAGCGGACACTCGAACGTTCGGGGGCGGACGTGGTCAGGCGCCTCTCCCATGATGCTCGTCCGCATGGCGCCCGGCTCGCCGCGCATCTCGATCAAGCGCGCTTCGGCTTGGCTTCGATCGCAAGCGGTGCGCGCATCCAGAGCTCGGCCCCCCGGGTTCGGAACGGAGGCGCGCCCGCGCCGCCATGGTGGCGGCGGTCTCCTCCGCCGGCGGCGCGTCGGGGTCCTTCGCCACCGGCAGCTGGAGGCGGCGGGCGTCGCGCATGAGGCGGGGCTGCGCACCACCTCGACCATCATCTTCGGCCAATTGGAGCAGCCGGTGCACTGGTCGCGCCACCTGCTGCGCCGGCGCGACCTGCAATCGCGCACCGGCGGGCTGACCGCGTTCGTGCGGCCGCCTTTCGTGCCGATGGAGGCGCCGTTCCACCTCAGGGGCCGGTTCCGCGCCGTGTCGACGCTGCGCGAGGCGGTGCTGATGCACGCGGTCGGGCGGCTGGCGCTGCACGCGGCGGTGGCCAATGTTCAGGCGCGCTGGGTGAAGCTGGGGGAGGACGGCGTGCGCCTCTGCCTCGAAGCCGGGGCCAATGATTTCGGCGGCACGCTGATGGACGAGAGCATCTCGCGCGCCGCCGGCGCCGCTTTCGTCCAGGACATGGCGCCGCGCCGGATCGAGGCGGCGATGGAGGCGCTGGGCCGCGTCCCCCGCCAGCGCGGCACGCTTTGCGACGACGCGTCCGCCGCCCCGAGGCTGACCGCGCGCCAGGCCTGCGAGACGCCCGAGGCCTAGCGCCTCGCCGGGACGGCGGCGCGCGGCTCACCTCGGGGGTGGGAGCGAAGAGCGTCTCGGCCGCCTCGGCCCCCGTGGGACGCGCTCGCCGGTCCGGTAGCGGGGCGCGGGGGCCCTCGGCCGGTTTTCAGGTCGCGCGGTTCGCACGACTTCTCCGCGCCGCGAAATCTCCGCGCCGGACGCGGCCCGAGCCAGTCGCCCTCGGGCGGCGGATGCGTCCCGGCCACCGCGCGGATCCGGGAGCGGCATCCGGACCTGAACGCGACGATCCTCGACCGCGCGGTCCGGGATGCGGTCCAGCAGACGCTCGATAACGACGACGGGAGCGGTCTCGCGGGCGCCATCCGCGACGCGCGGGGCCGATCTCCTGCGCCGAACGCCCGGCCGTCGTCGCTTCGCTGATCGCGGCCGCAACGCTCGATCGCGGCGAACCCCGGGCATGGCGGAGGGATGCGCGCGAGCGGTTGACCGACGGCCCGCCCAGGAACCGCCCCGGTGATCCGCCGCCCTGGCGATGGAAGCTTTCCGGCCTGGAACCCGACCGGCGCGCCAAGGCTGGACGTTCGCGCGCGAAACAGGGAGGCGAGCCCATGTCCGTATAGCGCCCCGCCGGCGGGCGGCTCCTCGACATAAACGCCTCGCGAGATCCGCGCCGTGCTATCCATTTCGCCCAACGGCATGAACGTCGGGCGCGAGGGAGGACGATTGTGGCGGGTCATCTTCCGGAGCAGGGGGCGAGGTCCTACGCCTTCGGTCCGTTCGTGCTCATCCCCGGGCGCCAGATGCTTCGTCGGGACGACGCGCCGGTTCGCATCGGCGGCCGCGCCCTCGACATCCTGACCGCCCTCGTCGAGCGTCCCGGCGACGTCATCGGCAAGAGCGAGCTGCTCGCGCGGGTCTGGCCGGACACCTTCGTCGACGAGAGCAATCTCAAGGTCAACATGGCGGCGCTCCGGCGCGCGCTGGGCGACGGGCGCGACGCCCCGCGTTACGTCGCGACCGTGATCGGCAGAGGCTATCGCTTCGTCGCCCCGGTCCGGGTGTCGGACGCGCCGCTCCCGCAGGCGGACCCGGGGCCGACGCCGGCGCGCCGGCACAATCTTCCCAACGGGATCACGCGCGTCTTCGGGCGGGAGACGGCCATAGGCGCCATCCATGGCGACCTTGAAAAATCCCGGATCGTGTCGATCGTCGGGCCCGGCGGCATCGGCAAGACCACGGTGGCGCTGGCGGTCGCCGAACAGGCGATGGCGCAGTTCGCCGACGGGGTGTGGTGGGTCGAGCTGGCGCCGCTTAAGGACGCGCGGCTCGCGCCCTCCGCGATCGCGGCCGCCATCGGGCTGACCGCGCAATCCACCGACATCTCCACCGCGCTCTGCGATTTCCTCAGGGATCGCGACCTCCTGATCGTGCTCGACAGCTGCGAACATGTCGTCGACGCCGCCGCCGCCTGCGTCGACCGGATCCTGCGCACCACCGCGGGCGTGCGGTTCCTCGTCACCAGCCGGGAGCCGTTGCGCGTGAAGGGGGAGCGGGTGCGCCGCTTGCCCGGGCTCGACGCGCCGCCCGATCCGCGCGGCTTCGACGCGGAGGCGGCGCTGGCCTTCCCCGCGGTGCAGCTTTTCGTCGAGCGCGCCACCGACCGGCTGGAGACCTTCCGGCTCAGCGACGCCGACGCGCCGGCGGTGGCCGAGATCTGCAGCAAGCTCGACGGCCTGGCGCTGGCCATCGAGCTCGCCGCGACGCGCGTCGACGCCTTCGGGGTGGAAGGCGTGCTGGCGCAGCTCGACGACCGATTTCGGCTGCTGGTCGGGCGGCGCGCGGGCGCCCCGCGGCATCGCACGCTGTCGGCGACCATCGACTGGAGCTTCGATCTGCTCTCGGACGACGAGCGGATCGTGATGCGCCGCCTGTCGGTCTTCGCCGGCGCCTTCACGCTCGACGCCGCCTGCGCCGTCGCCGCGAACCCGCGCATGAGCCGCGCCGACGTGATCGACGCCCTGGCGAACCTCGTCTCCAAGTCGCTGATCGCGGCGGAGGCGGGCGACTACGACGTGGCCTACCGGCAGTTCGACACCACCCGCAGCTACGCCCTGGAGAAGCTGGTCGCGAGCGGCGAGCTCGACGCCGCCCGACGCCGGCACGCGGAACATTGTCTCGACCTCGCGGCGCAGGCGGAGGCGGCCTCCGAACAGCGGCCACGACGCGAATGGCTCGACCGCTACGGGGCGAAAATCGACGATTTTCGCGATGCGCTGCGCTGGGCTGCCGAAGATCCCTCGCGGACCGAGCTGGCGGTGACGCTCTGCGCCGCGGCGATCCCGTTCTGGAAGCGGCTGTCGCTGCTGGAGGAAAGCCGGACCGCCATCGAACGCGCGCTGGGC
>NZ_JBSRTQ010000151.1:0-9852 GCF_055129145.1 Albimonas sp.
CTCGGCCCCGCCCTCGCGCCGCTCGGGGGCCGGCCCCCGCTGATCGTCCGGCGCACGGCCGGGCTTTTCATTCCGCCCGCCGGGCGCTAGGGGACGCGCATGGCTGATCCCGATCCGATGGACCTGCTCGCCGTCCCGTTCGAGACGGGCGAGATCGCCGCCCCCGAACCCGGGGGCCTTCTGGTGCTGCGCGCGCGGCCGGGGTCGCGTTTCGCGCCCGACGCGCTGGTCTGCGAGCAGGGGTTCCGCCCCGCGCATGACGCGCTCGTGGCCGAGGGGCGCACGGTTCATGCCGCGCTGCCCGAGGATGCGGGCTCGTTCCCGATGGCCGCGGTCGCGTTGACCCGGGCCCGCGACGAGACCCGCGCCAATTTCGCCCGCGCCTGGGCGATGACCCGTCCCGGCGGGCTGGTGCTGGCCACCGGCGCCAAGACCGACGGCATCGAGAGCCTCCAGAAGGCGCTGCGCCGCGAGGGCCTGGCGGTATCCGCCCGCCCGATGAAGCATGGCCGCATCCTGACCACGGAGCGGCTGGAGACCACCCCCGACATTTTCGCGGCCTGGGCGGCGGAAGCTCTGCCCTCCCCGGCCGCGACCGGGCCGGACGGTCAGGCGTTCGTGACCTCGGCGGGCGTGTTCTCCCGCGACGGGGTCGACCCGGGCTCGGCGATGCTGGCCGCGGCGCTGCCCGAGCTGAAGGGCGCGGGCGCGGATCTGGGCGCGGGGTGGGGGTATCTCTCCGCCGCCGCTCTCATGCAGCCCGGCGTGACTTCGGTCGAGCTGATCGAGGCCGATCACGCGGCGCTCGGTTGCGCGCGGCTCAACATCGCCGACCCCCGCGCCGGCTTCCGCTGGGCCGACGCCCGCGCGCCGGGGATGGCGGTGGGCAAGCTCGATTTCGTCATCGCCAACCCGCCGTTCCATGACGGCCGCGAAGTGGCGCTGGCGCTGGGCGAGGCGTTCCTGGTCTCCGCCTCGCGGCTGGTGAAGCTGTCGGGGCAGGTGGTGATCGTGGCCAACCGCACGCTGCCCTATGACCGGGTGCTGGCGGAGCTTTTCGCCGAGGTCGAGGAGATCGCCGGCGACAAGGTCTACAAGGTGCTCGCCGCGCGCCGCCCCAAGCCGAAGCCCAAGCCGGGCACCGCCCCGCGGCTGCGCCCGGGCGCCGACCCGCGCGGACGCATCCCGCAGCGCGGACGCTGAGCCCCCGGGCTCTTGCCAAGCCGTCGGCGACGCCGCAGCCTGCGCGCGAATGACGGCATAACGCGGGAGACGGGGCAGTGGGCGCCCCGCCATTCCCTCGCCGCAATCCGAGTGGTGTCTGTTCCGATGACCAGCGAACCCGTGTCCCGGACCTCCGGGCCCCGTCTTGCGCGCCGCTTGGCGTCCGTCCTCAGCCTCTGCGCGGCCCTTGCGCTGGGCGCCTGCGGCTTCGGGGAGGAACGGGCGGGCGACATTCCCCCCGCGGAGTTCCTCGCCCCTGACACCGGCATCGAATACGAGGTGGAGGTCGTCGGTTCGCCCCGCGACGAGGCCACCAGCCTGCTGGAGCAGACGCTGCTGCTCTACCGGCGCCAGGAGAACGGCGCGCCGAGCCGCGCGATCCTGAAGCGGCGGGCGGAAGAGGACGTGGCCTCCGCCGAAAAGGTGTTGAAGAGCTTCGGATATTACCAGCCCGAGATCACGGTGGAGGTCGTCGACCTGCCCTCCGCTCCGGCGGCCGCGCCGGCCGCGGCGGAGCCCGCCGCCGGGGGCCGGGCGCATGACATCTCCTGGGCCGAGCTGACCGGCAAGGCCGAGGCCGAGACGGCCGACGCGGACGCCGCCGCCGCCGAGCCCGCCGCCCCGATGGGCCGGGCGCTGGCGCGGATGACCATCGATCCGGGCCCGGCCTTCCAGCTGGTCACCCATGATTTCGAACTGGTCGACGTGCCCGACGGGCCGCCGGTGACCATGCCGACCGCCGACGAGATGGGCTCTCCGGTCGGGCGGCGGGCGGATGCGGCGACGATCCTCGCCTCCGAGTCCAGGGTGATGACGGCGCTGCTCAACCAGGGGCGCCCCTGGGCGAAGCTGCAGGGGCGGCGGGCGGTGGCGGATCTGGAGGCCGACACCATCGCGGTGGAGACCCGCATCGCGCCGGGCCCCTACGCCGAATACGGGCGGATCGGGGTCGACGGGCTGGAGCATGTCGAGCCCGGCCACGTCAACACCTACCGGCCCTGGCGCAAAGGCCAGGCGGTGGACCGCCGCGAGCTGCGCGAATACCAGAGCGAGCTGATGGCGACGGAGCTTTTCGACTCGGTCGTGGTCGACGTCGCCCGCACCCCGCCCGAGGCCGGCGGGCCGGTCACCCCGGTCACCGTCACGGTGGAGGAGGCCAAGCGGCGCACCGTCGCCGCGGGGCTGCGTTTCGACACCGACCAGGGGCCGAGCGTCCAGGGCGGCTTCGTGCATCGCAACCTGTGGGGCGAGGGCGAGCGGCTGCGGGTCGACCTGTCGGCCGGCGCCGAGGACCAGAACCTGACCGCCGAGCTGCGCAAGCCGCAATTCCTGCGCCGGCGCCAGGACCTGACCTTCGACTTCGTGGCCAAGCACGAGGAGAACGACGCCTATGACGAGACCGGGGTGCTGCTGGGCGCCGGGCTCGAGCGGCGCATCGGGCGCTACTGGACGGTGGGCGCCGGGGGCGTGCTGGAATATTCGCAGATCCTCGACGACGGGGTGGAGGACAACCTGTTCCTCTACGGCATTCCCGGCTTCGTGAGCTATGACGGCGCCGACGACCTGCTCAACCCCACCGAGGGGGTTCGCGCGACGCTTTACGCCACGCCCTATTACGCGACGCGCGACGCCGGCGATTCGCAGTTCCTGAAGGCGGAGCTGCTGACCTCGGCCTATCTGCCCTTCGACGACGAGAAGAAATACGTGCTGGCCGCGCGCGGGCGGATCGGGTCGATCATGGCGGAGAATTTCAACGACGTGCCGATCACCAAGCGGTTCTATTCGGGCGGCGGCGGGTCGGTCCGCGGCTATCAGCAGGACTATATCGGGCCGCTCGACGGCGACAACGATCCCACCGGCGGCCGCTCGGTGATCGAGGCGGGGCTGGAGATGCGGGCCCGGGTCTGGGGCCCGGTCGGGGTGGCGGCGTTCGCGGAAGGCGGATCGGTATCGAAAGAGGTCTATCCGGATTTCCAGGACGAGCCGCGCTTCGCAGCCGGTTTCGGGGTGCGCTATTATTCGCCCGTGGGGCCGATCCGCGCCGACATCGCCTTTCCGCTGAACCCGCGGGACGTGGACGATCCGTTCGGCTTCTACTTCTCCATCGGACAGGCTTACTGATGCGGACTTCGACCCTCCGCGCCGGGCGGCGCGCGACCTTCCTCCGCCTCGCGGCCGCGGTCCTTCTGGTCGGGGCGGCGGCGGTCTGGGCGGGGCCCGGGCAGGCCCAGATCTCGATCTTCGGGCTGAAGAACTCCCTGGTGCAGTTCCTGCTCAAGCAGATCTCGGTCGAGGGCGAGTTCGAGATCACCGCGACCGGCATCGAGGAGCCGGAGGATGGCGTGACCCGGCTCGCCGGCGTCGCCATCGCCGACGGCGAGGGCGTGTGGTTCAGGGCCGAGGCGGTGGATCTGAACTGGAACGCCTCGCGCATCCTGCGCGGCGAGCTGGAGATCCGCAGGCTGGCGGTGGTGGGGATGGAGGTGCTGCGCGCGCCGACCCCGCCCGACGTGACGGTGAACGAGGACAGCGAGATCGGGCAGGCGGTGTTCGATCCCTTCGCCTGGCCGCGGTCCCCAATCACCACGCGGGTGCAGGAGATGCGGCTGGAACGCGCCTTCGTCGCCGCCGGAGTGATCGCGCCGCAGTCGCTGGCCTTCGAGGCGACGGGGTCGTTCGTGGACGAGGGCGACGAGCAGAGCCTGAAGCTGAACCTGACCCGGACCGACGATGTCGAGGGCCGGATCGACCTGAACTACCTGCGCGATTTCGCGAATGAGAGCCTGACCCTGAAGCTCGCCGCCCGCGAGGCGGCGGGCGGGCTGGTGGCGGCGCTGGCCGGGCTTCCGGAGGGGAGCGCGTCGCATGTGGACGTCGACGCCTCCGGCCCGCTGACCGACTGGGGGCTGACGCTGTCGGCCGAGGCGGAGCGGATGATCGACGTGACCGGCGAGGCGACGGTCAACGCCAAGGCGCCGATCGGGGCGTCGCTGCGGTTGCGGCTGGTTCCGGGTGACCTCCTTGATCCGGGCGCCAAAGTGGCGCTGGGCGCGGCGGCGCGGCTCGATCTGAAAGTGCAGGAGACCGAGGGCGGCGTGATCCGCATCGAGGAGGGGCGGTTCGATTCGCCCGCTCTGGGGATGACGGTCTCGGGCGACTATGCGCGCGACAGCTCGGCGATGGATTTCGCGCTGACGCTGGAGGCGTTGGAGCCGTTGGCGGCCCTGGCCGAGGGCGTGGACTTCCAGCGATTGGGCTTCGACGGCACGCTGAAGGGGGACGGGACGGCGTTCACCGCCAAGGGCGCGCTGGATCTGGCGGGGCTGGCGACGGCGCCGGCGGATCTGGGCTCGGCCGATCTCGACCTGGCGGTGACCATGGCGGACGAGCGGGTGACGCTGGATGCGTCAGGGCTGGCGCAGCAGGTGCGGCTCGACAAGCTGGGGCCCGACCTGATGGGCGAGACCCGGCTCGCGATCAAGGCGACTTACGGGCTGACCGACCAGCAGGCGGTGCTGGAGACGCTGAGCGTCGCCTCGCCGCTGCTGTCGGTCTCGGCCAGTGGCGACGCGGATCTGGCGGCGCGCCGGGCTTCGGTCGACTACACGTTCGCGACGCCGGAGCTGAAGCCGGTGGCGAACGCCTACGGACAGGACGCTGGCGGGCGGATCGAGGCGTCGGGCCATGCCGAGGGGCCGTTCGACGACCTCAAGGTGACGGGAAAGCTCGCGGCCGAGGCGCTGGAATATCAGGGCGATGGCTGGGGGCGGGTGCAGTTCGACCATGACGTTACGGTCGGCCCGGTGATCGGCGGCGACCTGTCGCTGCGCGCCGAGGGCACGCCCTACGGGCCTGCCGCGGTGGTCACCGGCTTCGAGCTGGACGGCGACCGGCTGGTGCTGAGCGATCTGTCGGCGGAGGCGATGGGGGCGACCGCGCAGGGCGGGTTGCGGGTGGATCTCGCCACCCGGCTCGCGCAGGGCGATCTGGCGGTGACGGCGGACGATCTGGGCCGGTTCTCGGATCTGGCGGGGTCGCCGCTGGCGGGCGCGATGACCGGCACGCTGACGCTCGCCCCGCAGGACGGCGCGCAGAACGGCAAGCTGGCGGCGGAGTTGACCGGCTTCGAGGGGTTCGGCGCGAAGACCGAGCGGGCGGACGCCAATGTCTCGGTGCGCGACGCGCTGGGGACGCCTTCTGCCGATTTCGCGTTGGGCGCGGACGGGGTGGTCTATGCGATGGGGCCGGGCGCCGAGGACGGGACCGCGCGGATGACCCGCGCTGAAGTGACCGGCACGGCGATGGATCTGACCGGCGCGCCCTCGGTCAAGGCCAAGGGCGAGCTGACCGGGTTGGGGCTGACGGCGCCCGACGCCTCGGTCGAGACGGTGACGTTCGAGGCGGATCTGCAGGACCTGATCGCAGCCCCCGGCGGCACGTTGAGCGCGGTGGCGGAGCGGGTGGAGGTCGACGGGAACGAGGTGGCGCGGCTGAAGCTGGACGCGACCGGCACGGACCTGCTGGCCGAGGCCGGGCGGGCGGTGGCCGATCTGACCGCGACCGGGGTGAATGCCGGCGGCGCGACGGTGCGCGAGGTCGTCGCGCATGTGGAGGCGACGGACCTGACAGGCGCGCCCTCGGCCACCGCGAAGGCGACGGCGCGGGGGATTTCGGCGGGCGGTGCGACGGTGAATTCGGCGGTGCTGGACGCCGAAGCCTCGAACCTGATCGCCGATCCCCAGGGCGAGGCGACGCTGCGCATCGAGGGCGTGGACGCGGCGGGCGCGGCCACCTTCTCGCGCATCGACCTCTCGGCGCGGGGCGCGCTCGACGCGCTGAAGCTGGTGCTGGACGCGACCGGCGAGACGGCTAAGGGCGAGCCGGTGAGCCTCGGCGTCACCGGCGAGGGCGCGCTGGCGGGCGAGGGCGCGACCTTCCGCTTCGGCCGGCTGGCCTTGCAGGCGGGCGAGACCGCGATCGGCCAGCAAGGCGCGCTGACCCTGCGCCAGGCGGGCGGGGCGCAGAGCTTCGACGGGCTGAACGTGGCGCTGCCGGGCGGCGCGCTGACCGGCAGGCTGGCGCTGCGCGGCGGCGGGCTGGTGGGCGACATCGTGCTCGACATGGCCGATCTCGGGCCGCTGGCGGCGCTCGTGGACGCGCCGGTGGAATCGGGCCGGATGCGGATGACGGCGACCTTCGACACCCGGGCGGGCTCGGCCAGGGCGAATGTGGTCGTGGACGCCTCCGAGCTCGCGGTGACCGATGTGACCGAGGACGCGGGCCAGACGCTCGCGGTCGCGCTGCGGGCGGACTGGAACGGGCGGCTTCTGAATGTCGACGGCCAGGTGACCGGCGGCTTCGGCGACGGGCTGCGCCTGTCGGGCAGTCTGCCGCTGCGCCCGGCGGGGCTGATCCCGGCCCCGCCGGCGCATGCGCCGATCGATGCGGGGGTGACGTGGAAGGGGCGGGTCGAGTCGATCTGGCCGCTGCTGCCGCTGTCGGATCATGTGCTGAACGGGGACCTCGACCTCGACCTGCGGGTGACCGGCCCCTACGACGATCCCAAGCCCGCCGGCCGGGTGCGCCTGACCGACGGCGCCTATCAGAACCTTGAGACGGGGACGATCCTGAGCGATCTCACGGTCCGCTCGCGCCTGCGCGAGCAGGGGGGCGGGCTGGTGGTGCGGGTCTCGGCGCTGGATGGCGCGCAGGGGCCGGTGGAGGCCGAGATCCAGCTGAAGGGCAAGGAGATCGAGGCGGTGCTGACCACGCGCGAGGCGGTGCTGGTGCGCCGCGACGACGTGACGGCGGCGATCACCTCCGACATCAGGGCGGAGGGGCCGCTGACCGCGCCGCAGGTCACCGGGACCATCACCGTCGACCGGGCCGAGGTCCGGCTGGTCGACGCCTCGCCGCCCTCGCTCGCCACGCTGGGCGAGGTGGAGATCAAGGGCGCGCCGCCGCCCGAGCCGGAGGAGGCGGCGTCCGGCGGGCCGATCCTCGACCTGAAGGTGCGGGCGCCGGGCAACATCTTCGTGCGCGGGCGGGGGCTGTCGAGCGAATGGGAGATGTCGCTCGACATCACCGGCCGGGCCTCGGCCCCCTCGATCCGCGGAACGGTGCAGAAGCGGCGCGGGACGCTGGATTTCCTCGGCCGGGATTTCGAGCTGGTGCGGGGCCTGGTGCGCTTCGACGGGTCGACCACGCTCAACCCGTCGATCGACGTGTCGCTGGAGCATGAGCGCGACGACATCACCGGGCGGATCGCGGTGCGGGGCTACGCCTCGGACCCGCAGCTGGCCTTCGAATCGTCGCCGGCGCTGCCGGAGGACGAGGTCCTGCCGCGGGTGATCTTCGGGCGTCCGCGCCAGAGCATGACGGCGGCGGAGGCGCTGCAGCTGGCGAGCGGCGTGGCGACGCTGCTGAGCGGCGACGAGGGCGTGCTGGGGCAGGTGCGCTCGGCGGTCGGGCTCGATACGCTGTCGGTGGACACCACCGGCGAGAGCACGGCGGTGAAGGCGGGGCGCAACGTGGCGGACGGCGTCTTCGTGGGCGTGAAGCAGCCGGTGGACGGCGGCGCCCCGGCGGTGGAGGTGGAGATCGAGGTCTTCGACAACTTCACCGTGGACGCCGAGACCGGACCCGACGCCTCGGCGGTCGGTCTGGGCTGGAAGCACGACTGGTAGCGCCGGCCCGAGGGGGCGGGCGCTCCGGGGCATCGAGCCCCGTCGCGCCCGCGCCTCGCTGCGCGAGGCCGGCGCCCGGGCGGGGGCGGCGGGCCGTGTTGGGCCGGGTTTCGGGCCGGGCGATGACCTTCCGAATTGACGAAAAATCAACCTTGATCCGCGAGGGTGCCAGCTCTCGCCCGACGGGATGCGCGCGGCGCGTCCGGGGCCGGTCCAGCGACAGAGCCCGCCATGCCCCGACACGCCGCGCCCTTGCGCGCGTCACCCCCTCCGCCGCGTCCCGACGCGCCTGCGCCTCCGATGGAAGCGCCGGGCGCGGGGGCTGCGGGCGGAGCGCCCTCCGCCCCGGGCGGAGCGGCCGAGGCCTGGCCGCGCCGCGCCCCTGACGGGTTCCGCGGCGCGGCCCGCCTGATCGGGGACGAGGGGCCGTGGCTGGCGGCGGCGGCGGATCTGGGCTGCGAGCTGGCCGCGATCAGGGCGGTGGCGCGGGTGGAGAGCCGGGGGGCGGCGTTTCTGCCCTCGGGCCGGCCGCCGATCCTGTTCGAGCGGCATGTTTTCCATCGGCTCACCGACGGGCGCTTCGATGGGGCGGCGGCCGAGGTCTCGGACGCGGCGCCGGGGGGCTACGGGGCGGGGGGCGAGGCGCAATATGCACGGCTGGCGCAGGCCGTGGCGCTGGACCGGCCGGCGGCGCTGGGGGCGGCGTCCTGGGGGAGGTTCCAGATACTGGGGCGCAATGCGGCGCTTTGCGGGTGGTCCGACGTCGAGAGTTTCGTCGCGGACCAGTGCGAGGACGAGGCGGCGCAGCTTGAGGCGTTCGTGGGCTTCGTGCGGGGGGCGCGGTTGGACGGGCGGCTGAGGGCGCGGGACTGGGCGGGGTTTGCGCGGGGCTATAACGGGCCGGGCTATGCGGTAGGCGGGTATGACGTGAAGCTTGCGGCGGCATGGGCGGAGGAGGCGGCGCGGGCGGAGGCCGGGGGCGCGGGCGCCGGGTTCCGCGTGGCGACCGTCGCGGCGCTTCAACACGCGCTGACCCATCTGGGGGCGGATCCCGGCCCGGCCGACGGGCTGATCGGCCCGCGCACCCGCGCCGCCATCCTGCGCTTCGAACGCCAGTGCCGGTTGCCGGAGACGGGGGCGCCCGGCCCCTCGGTGATGGCCGCGGCACAGGCGGTTTATTACGCGCTGGGCGGTCCGGCGCGTCCTCTGCAGTCCTGAACCCGGGAGGCCGACATGGCGTTTCCTTTATTGCCGCTGGTGGCGGCGCTGGCTCCGGCGCTGGTCTCGCGCCTGACGGGCGAGGCCGTGGGCGGGCCGCTGGCCGCGGCGGTGGGGGCGGCGGTGCGCGAGGCGACGGGGGTGGAGCCCGGAGCGCCGGGGGCGGGGGAGGCGGCGCTTGCCGCGGCCCGGGCCGACGCGCAGGTGATGGCGGCGCTGAAGGCGCGGCTGGCGGAGGTGGCGCTGGCGCGCAGCGAGGCGGAGTTCGCCGACCGGGCGGATGCGCGGGCGCGCGACGTGGCGCTGGCCCTGCACGGGACCCGGGGGCGGCGGGGCGACGTGATGCTGGCGGCGGCCTTCGCGGCGGTGGTGGGCATCGCGCTGGTGATGTTCCTGCTCTCGCTGAGCAAGGGGGCGGAGAACAGCGCCCTGGTCAACACGCTGGTCGGGTTTCTGACCGGAATCGGGGGCATGTTCGCCCGCAACATCGGCACCGCCTTCGACTTCGAGTTCGGGTCGAGCCGGTCCAGCCGGGACAAGGACGGGGCGCTGGCGGATCTCGCGTCGCGCGGGTTGGTCCCGGGCGGGGGCGCGCGCGGGCGTGCGCTCGACCCGCTGGAGGCGTTCCGTCGGCGGCTGGCGGAGTAGGCTCTCGGCGCCGGCGCGGTCCCGTGCGCGTCCTGCGGCCGCGCCCGCGGGCAGGGCCCGCGCCCGGCGCTGCGCA
>NZ_JBSRTQ010000152.1:0-9906 GCF_055129145.1 Albimonas sp.
GCGGGATCTCGGGTCCCGGATCGGGGCCATCCTGCGCCTCACGACACGAAGGCGTCCAGCCGGTCGAGCGAGACGATCTGCAGCGGGGCCAGCCGCGCCGCCTCCGCCACCGCCGCGCCCAGCTCGGCCAGGCGCGCGTCATGGGCTTCGTCGCTGCGCAGCGCCACGGTGATGCAGCCCGCCGGGCGCCCCGCCCAGGTGCGGAACGGGGCCGAGACCTCCGTGAGGCCCGGAAAGAGCTCGTCGCGCACCGTGACGTAGCCCCGCGCCCGCGCCATGATGAGCGCATCGCGCACCGCGGCCGCGGTGGTCAGGGTATCGGGCATGTGGGCGAAATAGGGTCCGGAGCCCATCAGCGTCGCGGCCTCGTCGTCGTCCAGCGCCATCAGCAGCGCCTTGCCCGGCCCGGTGCAGTGCAGAGGCGCCTTCAGCCAGGACTCCGAACAGGGCGCCAGCGAGCCCTGGGTCAGCGCCACGTCGATCACCAGCCGCTCATGCCCCAGAAAGGCGACGATCGCGGTCGACTGGCGCAGACGCTCGGCCAGGCCCCAGAGCAGGGGCGCCGCCTCGCGCCGGACCTGCTCGACCGGGTGCAGCAGCGACAGCGGGCGCAGGGCGGCGGGAGAGGCGGCATAGCGTCGCCCGTCGCCCATCCGGATCGCCCGCCCCTCCGCCACCAGCGTGCGCAGCAGCCGCATCGCGGTCGCGACATCGAGCCCCAGCGCCGCCCCGATCTCGGCCATCGTCATCGGCCGCGGCGCGCCCAGCAGCAGGTCCATCACCGCCAATCCCCGCGCCAGCGTGCCCGCGCGCCCGCCCTCGACGCCCGAGCCCGCGCCGAAGCCCGGCAGGTCGTCCTCGGGCGCGCCCATCGGATCGGGGCGGTCGGAGCCGGGGGCGGAGGGGGTCGGATGATCGTTCATGGCATGTCTCGCGGACTGGACCGGGGCGGGGAACGGCGGGGGGACGACGCGGCGGGTCGCGGCGAGGCGCGCGTCAGAACAGATGCGGCTCGATCGCGTCGGGATCGAAGACGAACCCGGTTCCGGGGCCGTCGGGCAGCGCGATCATGCCATCGGCATCGATTCGCATCGGCTCGCGGAACAGGGTCGCGAACCACGGCATGTGCTCGACATAGGCGCAGCCGGCGGTGGCGAGATGCAGCGAGTGCTCGGTGAAGATATGCGGCGAGAACGGGATGTTCGCCGCCGCCATCTGGCCGATGGCCCGGCGGAATTCGGTGTAGCCGCCCATGCGCTGGAGGTCGGGCATCAGCAGGTCGGCGGACCGCCGCTCGATCATGTTGGCGAGGCCGAAGCGGAGATATTCCGTCTCCCCGCTCGCCAGCGGGGTGTCGAGGGCCGCGGCGATGGCGGCATGGCCGTGATGGTCCCAGGTCGGGATCGGCTCCTCGAACCACACGAGGCCATAGGGTTCCAGTGCGCGGCCGAGCCGGATCGCCTCGGCCACGCTCAGCCCCTGGTTGGCGTCGGCCATCAGCGCGATGTCGGGACCGATGGCGTCCCGCACCGCCTCCACCCGCGCGAGGTTTTCGGCGACCGGCAGCGCGCCCAGCCGCAGCTTCATCGCCTTAAAGCCCTGGGCGAGAAACCCCTTCGCCTCCGCCGCCAGCTCATCCGGCCCCGAAGACAGCCACAGCCCGCCCGAGGCGTAGGCCGGGACCCGGCTGCGCGCCCCGCCCCAGAGCCGGTGCAGCGGCTGGCCGGCGGCCTTGCCCACCAAGTCCCAGCAGGCGACGTCGATCGGGGTCATCGCGATCACGGCGACGCCGGAGGCGCCGAGGAAATTGCAGGCGCGCAGCATGTCGTCCCACAGCGCCTCCACCTGATGGGGATCGCGGCCGATGACCATGGGGCGCAGGCTTTCCATCATCGCCTCCAGCACGCGCAGGCGGTCGCGGCCGAAGCAGAAGGCGTAGCCTTCGCCCTCCAGCCCCTCGTCGGTGGAAAGCGTCGCCAGCAGGCAGGTGACCGAGGCGATCTCGTGGATCGAGGTGCGCAGCGGCGCCGCGAGCGGCAGGTCCACGCGGCGCATGGTCAGGTCGGTGATACGCATCTGGGGGGCCTCCTGCCCGGATCGCGCCGTCAGGCGGCGCCGAGATAGCTGCGGGCGGGGGTGACAAGCTCCTCGGCGGTCATCGCCGCCGGCGCAAGGTGCTGCGGGCCCAGATCGGCGGCGCGGGGGCAGCCGATCAGGGCGAGGTCGATGTCGATCTCCTTGCGGAACAGCTGGATGACATGGGCGAGCCCCGCCTCCCCGTCCGCCGCGGCCCCCCACAGGAACGGCCGGCCCGCGAACACCATCTTCGCGCCCATCGCGCGCGCCATCAGCACATGCGCGCCGCGGCGCACGCCGCCGTCCATCATCACCGTCACCCGGTCGCCGACCGCCGCGACCACGCCCGGCAGCGCGTCGAGCGCCCCCGGAACCCGGTCGAGCTGCCGCCCGCCATGGTTCGACACCACCACCCCGTCGCAGCCGATATCGGCGGCGCGCAGCGCGTCGTCGGGATGCAGCACGCCCTTGATCACCAGCTTGCCTTTCCATCGGCCGCGCAGCCATTCCATGTCCGCCCAGTTCAGCCGGTCCCGCCCGCCCCGAAAACTGCGCGGCGCATCGTCGACGATGCGCGGGCCCATCACGTCGGTCTGGTTGGCGAAACGCGGCGCGCCGCCGTCGCGCAGGGTGGGGATCAGCGTCTCGATCATCCAGCGCGGGTGCAGCATCCCGTCGATGGCCAGCCGCCAGGTGCTGCGGAAGGGGATGGTGAAGTCGTGGCGCGCGATGTTCTCGCGGTTCGCGGCCACCGGCACGTCGACGGTCACGACGAGGACCTCGATCCCCGAGGCCTCCAGCCGCGTGCAGATCCGGTCGAGCAGCGGCCGGTCGGAGGAGAAATAGCCCTGATACCAGGCGCCCGGATGCAATTTCGCCAGGTCCTCCAGCGGCACGGTGGAGGCGCCGGAGATCACGTAGGGAAGGCCGGCGGCGTGGAACTGGCGGGCGAGCATCGCGTCGCAGCGGGGGCGGTAGATCGCGGCCACCCCGGTGGGCGGCATGCCGATGGGGGCGGCGTAGGTCCGCCCGAAGACCTCGGTGCGCGCGTCGATCTCCGACACGTCGACCAGCACCCGCGGGACCAGCGCGTGACGGTCGAAGGCGGCGGCGTTTCGGTCGCGCGAGACGTTGTCCTCGACCCCGCCCGACAGGAACTCCCAGACCGAGGCGGGCAGGCGGCGCCGCGCGGCGGCCTCGTAATCGCCGATGGAGAATTTGCGGGTCATCGCGGCGCGCGCGGTCGGGCGCGGGTCGCGCTTCTCGGGGCGGTGGTCATGGCGGGCATCTCCTCCGGATCGGGCGGCCGGCGGTCCCGGCTCTGCCCCGTCTTCCGCGCGGAACGCGGGCGGGGCTTTCGCGGAGTATGGGCGGGCGTCGCGCTTGCGCACAATGCGAAATTTCCGTCACCTGCCGCGACGCGCCCCCGCCTCCTGCGGCCGCGCGCGAAATTTCGAGGAGACAGGCGCATGGTCAGGGCCATCCGATTTCACCGGCCCGGCGGGCCCGAGGTGCTGCAGATCGACGAGATCGAGCTCCCCGCCCCCGGCCCGGGCGAGGTGCGTCTGCGCCAGACCGCCTCGGGCGTGAATTTCACCGACATCTACTCGCGATCCGGCCTCTACCCCGCGCCGATGCCGATGATCCCGGGGCGCGAGGGCGTCGGCGTGGTCGAGGCCGTCGGCCCGGGCGTGACCGGCTGGGCGCCGGGCGACCGGGCCGCCTATTGCGCGCTGCATGGCAGCTACGCCGAGGCGCGCCTGATCGACCCCAGGCACCTGATCCGCCTGCCGGACGAGATCGACGACCTCACCGCCGCCGCCATCGTGCTGCGCGGGATCACCGCGCATTTCCTGCTGCATGACGTGCACCCCGTGAAAGCGGGGGAGACCATTCTGGTCCATGCGGCCGCCGGCGGGGTCGGGCTGATCCTCGCCCAATGGGCGACGGCGCTGGGGGTGCGCGTGATCGGCACCGCCTCGACCGAGGCGAAGGCCGCGCTCGCCCGCGATGCCGGCTGCGCGCATGTGATCGTGGGGCGCGGGGCGGATATTCCGGGCGAGGTGAAGGCCTTCACCGACGGCGCGATGGTCGGCGTGGTCTATGACGCGGTGGGCAAGGACACGTTTGTCCGCTCGCTGGACAGCCTCGCGCGGCGCGGGCATTTCGTCAGCTTCGGCCAGGCCTCGGGCGCGATCCCGCCGGTGACCATCCAGGATTTCGGCAATCGCGGCTCGCTGAGCCTGACCCGGCCGATGCTGGGCGACTACATCGCCGACCAGGGCGCGCGCGACGCCCGGGCGGCGGCCTTGTTCGACATGGTGGCGTCGGGGCGCATCAAGGTGCGGGCGGAGCATGTCTATCCGTTCGAGAAGATCGGCGAGGCCCATGCCGACCTGGAGGCCGGGCGCACCTCCGGCTCGCTGGTCCTGCAGATGGGCTGAGGGCGGCGCGGGACTGCCGGCGGCGGGAGCCGCGCGTCCCCCCGTCCGCCCGTCCCCGAGGTCTCTTCCGCGCGGCGGGTCGGCGCGCCGCCAGGCCTCGCCGCCGGCCGCCCCCACGGCCCGGGAGACGTCCCCGCCGGCGCCCACGCCCCAAAGCCGCGCCGGCGCCCCGCCGCCGCCCGCGCGACGCCGGGGGCGCGGCCTTCCCCCCCTCCCGCGCGCGCCCCATCGCGGCGGCTTGACCGCGTTCGGCCCGGGCTTATTCTGTCCGACAATCCGGCGGAAACGGATCCCGCCGACCACAAAGACCCCGCGGCGCAGACCGCGGTCAGGGAGGACCACCGCATGACCACCCCCGGCGCCCGCGCGGGCCGCAACGGCATTGGCGACGCGCTTCGCCGCGTCACCGCCCGCAACCCGCGAAAGACCGCGCTGATCTGGCAGGACCGCACCTGGACCTTCGCCGAGATGGAGACCGCGGCCTTCCGCATCGCCGAGCATCTGCGCGACGCCGGCCTGAAGAAAGGCGACCGCGTCGCCGCCTTCGCCCGCAATTCCGACAGCTACTACCTGCTCTGGCTCGCCTGCTGCCAGTCCGGCCTGATCCACGTCCCCGCCAATTTCGGCCTGACCGGGCCCGAGCTGCACTACATCGTCGAGCAGTCCGGCGCCCGCGCCCTGATCTACGACGCGGCCCTCACCGGCGCGGTGGACGCGGTGCGCGACCTGCCCGGGCTCGACATCGTCTCCCGCTTCGACGGCGGCGACGAGGTCGACATCCTCAAGGCCGCCCTCTCCGACGCCGAGCCCGAGCGGGAATGGGACGTGGACGGCGACGACTTCTGCCAGATCCTCTACACCTCCGGCACCACCGGCAAACCCAAGGGCGGGCTGATGAAGCACCGCGCGCTGCTGGCCGAGTTCATGTCGTGCATCTACGCGCTCGACATCCGCCCGAACGACCGTTGCCTGTGGTCCCTGCCGCTCTACCACGCCGGGCAGATCCACACCTTCTCCAACCCGCAGATGCTCGCCGGCTGCACCTCGGTCATCCTGGAGCAGCCCAAGCCCGAGGCGGTGTTCGAGGCGATCAACGCCCATTCCATCACCTCGTTCTTCGCCCCCCCCACCGTCTGGGTCAGCCTGCTGCGCCATCCCGGCTTCGACGCCGCCGGCATGGATCGGCTGGAAAAAATCCAGTACGGCGCCTCGATCATGCCCGAACCGATCCTGACCGAGCTGCGCACCCGCATGCCCGGCGTGCAGGTGTTCAACTGCTACGGCCAGTCCGAGACCGGCCCCTTGACCACCGTGCTCCGCCCAGAGGAGCATGACGGCCGCCTCACCTCCTGCGGACGCACGGTCCTCAACGTCGAAACCCGGGTCGTGGACGCCGAGATGAACGACGTCCCCGTCGGCGAGACCGGCGAGATCGTCCACCGAACCCCGCACCTGATCACCGAATACTGGGGCCGCCCCGACGCCACCGAGGAGGCGTTCGAAGGCGGCTGGTTCCATTCCGGCGACATGGGCCGCTTCGACGCGGAGGGCTTCCTCTACGTGGTCGACCGCCTGAAGGACGTGATCAACACCGGCGGCGTGCTGGTGGCGTCGCGCGAGGTCGAGGACGCGCTCTTCACCCATCCGTCCGTCTTCGAGGTCGCCGTGGTCGGCCTGCCCGACGCCAAGTGGCTGGAGGCCATCGCCGCGGTCGTGGTGCTGCGCGACGGCGCGTCCCCGACCGAGGCCGAGCTGATCGACCATTCCCGGCAGGTCCTCGCCCATTACAAGGTGCCCAAGCGGGTGATCTTCGCCCCCGAACTCCCCCGCAACGCCTCGGGCAAGATCCTGAAGCGGGAGCTGCGCCAGATGCATGGCGGGGCGGAGACGGCGGTCGCCTCCGGCGCCGCCTGAGCGCGCGGCCCCCTCCCCCGCGCGGGGGAGGGGGCCGCGCCTCACCACGGATCGACGAAGCTGCGCGAAGCCCGCTCGCCCCTGGGCCGGGCGGGGACGGCGCGCAGCCCCGCGAGGATCCAGGACCGCGTCTCTGCCGGATCGATGACCGCGTCGATCTCGGCCGTGGTGGCGACCGAGACCGCCTTGCCGATCTGGTAGAAATTCGCCACCAGCCTGTCGAAGAGCGCCTTTTGCGCGGCGGGGTCGGTCTCCGCCGCCAGCTCCTTGCGGTAGCCGAGCCGCACCGCGCCCTCGAGCCCCATGCCGCCGTATTCGCCGGTGGGCCAGGACACGGTGAACAGGCTCTCGCGGAACCCGCCTCCGGTCATCGCCATAGCGCCCAGCCCGTAGCCCTTGCGCAGCACGATCCCGAAGATCGGGACCGAGAGCGAGGCCGCGGCGACGAACATCCGGCAGACATGGCGCACGAGCCCGGTCTTCTCCGCCTCCGGCCCCACCATGAACCCCGGCGTGTCGCACAACGACACGATGGGCAGCCCGAACGTGTCGCAAAGCTGCATGAACCGCGCCGCCTTGTCCGAGGCCGGCCCGTCGATCGCCCCGCCCAGATGGCGCGAGTCGTTGGCCATCAGCCCGAACGGCTTGCCCCCGATCCGCACCAGCGCGGTGACGATCCCGAGCCCGAACCCCGCCCGAAGCTCCAGCACCGAGCCTTCGTCGCAAAGCGTCGCGATCAGGGCGCGGACGTCGTGGGCGCGCAGCCGGTTCTCGGGGATCGCCTCGCGCAGCAGGCGCTGGTCCGGGGCGGACCAGTCAGGCGCGTCGCCCTGGAAATAGCTCACATAGGACCGCGCCGCGGCGCAGGCCGCCGCCTCGTCCTTCACGCGGATGTCGACCACGCCGTTGGCCGCCTGCACGTCGATCGCCCCGATCTCCTCCGGCCGGTAGACCCCGAGCCCCCCGCCCTCGATCATCGCGGGGCCCGCCATGCCGATGTTCGAACTCTCATCCGCGATGATCACGTCGCAGCAGCCCAGCAGCGCCGCGTTGCCCGCATAGCAGCGGCCAGAGACCACGCCGACCAGCGGCGCCTTGCCCGACAGCGCCGCGAACTGGGCGAAGGTGGTGGTGTTGAGACCCGAGATCGAGGTCCGCTCCGTATCCCCCGGCCGCCCGCCTCCGCCCTCGGCCAGCAGCACGAGGGGCATGGCGAATTTCTCCGCCAGTCCGAAAATGCGGTCGAGCTTGCGGTGGTGGCGCTGCCCCTGGGTGCCGGCCAGCACCATGTAATCGCAGACGGCGAAGGCGCAGCGCGCCGCCTCGTCGCCGAAGACGGCCGAGTTGATGGTTCCCAGCCCGGTGACCACGCCGTCGCCGGTGGTGTTCGCGATCAGATCCTTCACCGTGCGCCGCGCCCCTTGCGCCGCCAGCGCCAGCGCGCCGTATTCGTGGAAGCTGCCCGGGTCGGCGAGATCCGCCAGGTTCTCGCGCGCCGTGCGATGGCCCCGCGCGTGGCGGCGCGCGACGGCTTCGGCGCGGGTCTCGTCCAGCCCGGCGGCGACGCGGGCGCGCAGTTCGGCGAGGTCGGGACGGATGCGGTCGGGGTCGAAGGCGGCGACCACGGCGTCCTCCGCCCGTTCGTCGCCTGCGGGCGACAGGCTGAGGATCGCGGCTCCTTCCTCCAGCGTCTGGCCGGGGGCGGCGTGCAGCGCGGCGACGGTTCCCGCGACGGGGGCGAGAATGGCGTGCTCCATCTTCATCGCCTCCATCACCGCGACCTGCTCCCCCCGACGCACGAACGCGCCCGGCGCGACGTCGAGCGTCACAACCGTCGCGGTCATCGGCGAAGGCACCGCGACGGCCCCATCGGGCGGCGTGGCGGCGGGGGCGACGGCGGGGATGCCCGCGGGGGCCTCGGCCACGGGTTCCGCCTCGGCCAGCGCGGCGGCGGCGGCGGCCAGCGGCGCGGCTTCGGTCTCGAGGAACCGAGTGCAGACCTCGCCGGTCAGGGGCTCGGGCCGAGAGAGGATCGCGCGCAGCCAGTCGCGGTTGGTCCCGATCCCCTCCACCTTCATCTCGGCCAGCGCCCGCGCGGCCTTGGCGGCGGCGTCCGCGAAGTCGGGCGAGCGGGAATGCACGATCACCTTCGCCATCAGCGAATCGTAGGCCGCCGACGACGTCCACCCGGTCCAGGCCAGCGTGTCGACCCGCACGCCCGGGCCCGACGGCGGCTCCCACCGCGTCAGCGTCCCGACCGAGGG
This sequence comes from Albimonas sp., assembly GCF_055129145.1. Taxonomy (NCBI): domain Bacteria; kingdom Pseudomonadati; phylum Pseudomonadota; class Alphaproteobacteria; order Rhodobacterales; family Paracoccaceae; genus Albimonas; species Albimonas sp. The sequence continues at coordinate 8,699 of NZ_JBSRTQ010000152.1, forward strand.
GCGTGCGGCGCCGGACGCATCCATCCGCTCCATGTTCACCCGCGCCTGCACCGCGAAGCCCATCGGCGCGGGGACGGCCTCCTGCGTCATCCCCAGATCGGCGAGGCTCGCGCCCCCGGCCAGTTCCAGCTGAAGGCGCACCAGATCCAGACCCAGCACCTCCTCCGTCACGGTGTGTTCGACCTGGATGCGAGGGTTGGCCTCGATGAAGAAGATCTCGTCGCCCTCAAGGGTCGCGAGGAATTCGAACGTGCCGAGGCTGCGGTAGTCGCCGGCCCGCGCGAGGCGCAGGGCGCAGCCGGTCAGCCGCTCGCGCTGCGCTTGCGTCAGGGTCGGGGCGGGGGCGATCTCGATGACCTTCTGGTGGCGGCGCTGCAGGGTGCAGTCACGCTCATGCAGATGCACGCAGGCGCCGGTCCCGTCGCCGATCACCTGCACCTCCAGGTGACGCACGGCCGGCAGGAAGCGTTCCGCATAGACCGCGCCGTCGCCGAAGGCGGCGTTCGCCTCGGACGCGCAGGCGGCATGGGCGCGCGCCACCTCCTCCCGCGTCCGCACCACGCGCATCCCGCGTCCGCCGCCGCCCGACACCGCCTTGATCAGCAGGGCGGCGCCTTCGGGCAGCGCGTCGAAGACGGCCAGCGCGCCGTCTTCATCCACCGCGCCCTCGGATCCGGGGATCACCGGGACGCCCTGCTCGCGCGCCAGCGCCTTGGCGGCGAGCTTGTCGCCGAACAGCGCCAGCTGCGTCGGCGTCGGGCCGACGAAGACCAGGCCCTCGTTCTCGCAGGCCGCGGCGAAAGCCACGTTCTCCGACAGGAACCCGTAGCCCGGATGCACCGCATCGGCGCCGGAGGCGACGGCCGCGGCCATCACGGCCTCCACGTCCAGATAGGCGCGCGCCCCGCGGCCGGGCAGCAGCCGGGCCTCGTCCGCCAGGCGCACATGCAGGCAGGCGGCGTCGTCGGCGGGATAGGCGGCGACGGTGGTGATGCGCATCTCGGCGGCGGTGCGCGCGATGCGCGCCGCGATCTCGCCGCGGTTGGCGATGAACAGCTTGCGGACGGTCATGCGGGGTCCCTTCGGGGCCAGGCGTCCAGCGCCGTGGCGAGCGGGGTGACGGAGGCCGGCGGCGCCGCGGGCGGGCGCGGCGCGTGGCCGGAGAAGCGGGGGGCGGGCGCGGGCTGTCGCCCCGACGGCCCGTCGAC
>NZ_JBSRTQ010000153.1:0-9879 GCF_055129145.1 Albimonas sp.
GTCCCGCGCCGCCGCCACGGCCCGCCGCGCCTGCGGCCCCGAACCGCCCCGCCGGCACCCGAATGCTCATGCGGGGTTGCCCCGGCGCAGGCCGTCATGCTGCACTCCTGCGGAACAAGAGACGAAGACGGACCGGGAGGCGATCCATGACCCATGTGCTGGCCATCGACCAGGGCACCACCTCGACCAGGGCGATCCTGTTCGACGCCGCCGGCCATGTCGTCGCCCGCGGGCAGGAGGAGTTCCCCCAGCATTTCCCCCAGCCGGGATGGGTGGAGCATGACCCCGCCGACCTCTGGTCCACCACCGCCGCCACCTGCCGCGAGGCGATGGAGCGCGCCGGGGTCCGCGCCTCCGACATCGCCGCGATAGGCATCACCAATCAGCGCGAGACGGTGGTGCTGTGGGACCGGGCCTCGGGCCGGCCGGTGCATAACGCCATCGTGTGGCAGGACCGGCGGACCTCGGCCTTTTGCCAGGAGCTGAAGGATGCGGGCCACGAGGCGGGGGTGCGGGCGCGCACCGGGCTGCTGCTGGATCCGTATTTCTCGGCGACCAAGTTGGCCTGGCTTCTGGATCACGTCGACGGCGCGCGGGCGAAGGCCGAGCGCGGCGAACTGGCCTTCGGCACCGTGGATTCCTGGCTGATCTGGAATCTCACGGGCGGCGCGGTGCACGCGACCGACGCGACGAATGCGGCGCGCACCATGCTCTACGACATCCATCGCGGGGCCTGGGACGAAGAGATGCTGGACCTGCTGCGCATTCCCGCCAGCCTGCTGCCGGAGGTGCGGGATTCGGACGGCGATTTCGGGATGGCGCGTGCGGATCTCTTCGGCTCGGAAATCCCGATCCGCGGTGTGGCGGGGGATCAGCAGGCGGCGACCCTGGGGCAGGCGTGCTTCGAGCCGGGGATGCTGAAATCGACTTACGGCACCGGGTGCTTCGCGCTGCTCAACACCGGATCGCGGGCGGTGACGTCGGACAACCGGCTGCTGACCACCATCGCCTACCGGATCGGCGGGGAGACCACCTATGCGCTGGAAGGCTCGATCTTCATCGCCGGCGCGGTGGTGCAGTGGCTGCGCGACGGGCTGAAGCTGATCCGCGAGGCGAGCGAGACGCAAGGACTGGCCGAAGCCGCGGATCCCGCCCAGCAGGTCTATCTGGTGCCGGCCTTCGCGGGGCTCGGCGCGCCATGGTGGGACCCGGAGGCGCGCGGCGCGATCTTCGGGCTGACCCGCGGCTCGGGCCCCGCCGAGATCGCGCGGGCGGCCTTGGAATCGGTCGGCTACCAGACCTTCGATCTGCTGGAGGCGATGCGGCGCGACTGGCCCGACGGGGCGGAGGCGACGGTGTTGCGGGTGGATGGCGGGATGACGGCGTCGGACTGGACGTTGCAGTTCCTCGCCGACATGCTGGACGCGCCGGTGGACCGCCCGAAAATCCTCGAGACCACGGCGCTGGGCGCGGCCTGGCTGGCGGGAAGCGCCGTCGGCGTGTGGCCGGGGCGCGAGGAATTCGCCGCAGGCTGGGCGCTGGAGCGGCGGTTCGAGCCTTCGATGGATCCGGAACTGAGGGCCGGGAAGCTGAAAGGCTGGCGCGAGGCGGTGGGCCGGACGCTGACGGCCGGGTAGCGGCGCCGGGCGGGGGCGGCGCCGTCCTCGCGGAGCGGCGCTCCGCGCCCGCCCGCTGCGCGGCCGGGAGCCTTCCTGCGGAAGGCCGGGACGGCTGGGCGCCCGGGTTTCGGGCGGGCCTTGTGGGGAGAGGGCGCAGGGGCGCCGTCTGCGGAGGCGGCGACGGCGGCCCGGCGCGCGGGCGCGGTCCCGGCTGCGCCGATCATGACATGCCGAAGGCGCCGCGGGGGCGGCCTCGCTCGCGGTCGTCCGGCGCCGGAACCTCCAGCCGCGGGGCGTCGCCGCAGAGCCAGAGCGCGAAGATCTCAGCGGTGGCGGGCGCGGTTCGGGCGCCGAGCGCGCATTCCCACGCGACGCCGACCCGCCAGCCAAGGGCGGCCAGCGCGGCCTCCGCCTCGGCGTCGCGGGCGACGTTGCGGTCGAATTTGGGGCCCCAGTAGTCGGTGCGGGTGGCGGGCGTGGTGGCGCGGGGGCAGCCGGGATGGCGGTGCCAGAAGCAGCCATGCACGAAGACCGCGGCGCGGCGGGCGGGGAACACCAGATCCGGGCGGCCGGGCAGGCCGCGCCCGCCGAGGCGATAGCGCAGGCCGAGCGCGTGCAGGGCCCGGCGCAGGCGCAGCTCGGGCGTGGTGTCGCGCCCCTTCACCGCCGCCATGGTGCGCGACCTCGTGGCCGCGTCGTAGACATCCGCCATGCGATCTCCTTTTGCCGACCCGCGGACCTCGCCCCGGGCCGGGCCGCAGGTCAACCCGCCCCCGATCTGATGCCCAGCCCGCAGCCCGCGACGGGGCCGCCGGCGCCTCCGTTCCTACGCGCCGCGGGCGCGCCGCCCCGATCCGCGCCACGTCCACGCGGCGCCTCGCTCCGGCGCAAGCTTGCGCCCCGCCCCCGCCTTGCGCAGGATCGCGGCCAGCGAACGCGCCGGCTCCCCCGCGCCCAGGCGGACGACCGGCGGCGAGAGAGGGAGGCCCGTCCATGACCGTGCTCATCGCCGGCGCCGGCATCGCCGGGCTCACGCTCGCGCTCACCTGCCACCAGATCGGCCTTCGCGCCCGGGTCTTCGAGGCGGCAGCCGAACTCCGCCCCCTCGGCGTCGGCATCAACCTGCAGCCCAACGCGGTGCGCGAGCTGGAGGCGCTGGGCCTCGGCCCCGACCTCGCCCGCATCGGGGTCGAGACCCGCGAATGGGGCCTGCATGCCAAAACCGGGCGCGAGATCTGGACCGAGCCCCGCGGCCGCGCCGCCGGTTACCGCTGGCCGCAATATTCGGTGCATCGCGGCCAGCTGCAGATGGCGTTGCTGCGCGAGGTGCGGGCGCGGATGGGCGAGGAGGCCGCGGTTGCGGGCGCCCGCGCCTCGGATTTCGGAGACGCAGGCGACGAAGCCGTCTTGCGCCTCGACGATGGGCGCGCGTTGCGGGGGACCGTGCTGGTCGCGGCCGACGGGCTGCATTCGGCGATCCGGGCGCGGATGCATCCGGGCGAGGGCAAGCCGATCTGGTCGGGCGCCGTGCTCTGGCGCGGCGCGGTGCGGGCGCGGCCGTTCCGCTCAGGCGCCTCGATGGTGCTGGTCGGCACGATGGCGCAGCGCTTCGTGGCCTACCCGATCTCCGCCCCCGATCCGGCTACTGGGGAGGCGCTGGTCAACTGGATCGCCGAGCTCGCCTTCGACCCCTCCGGCGGCTGGACGAAATCCGACTGGAACCGGCGGGCGGAGGCGGCCGAGTTCCTCCCTCGGTTCGAGGATTGGAACTTCGGCTGGATCGACGCCCCGGCCCTGATCCGCGCCACGCCCGAAATCTTCGAATACCCGATGGTCGACCGCGACCCGGCCCCGTTCTGGACCGCGGGGCGCACCACGCTGATCGGGGACGCGGCCCATGTGATGTATCCGGTGGGGTCGAACGGCGCGAGCCAGGCGATCATGGGCGCCCGCAAGCTCGGCCGCGCCTTCCTCGACCACGGGGTCGGGCCTGCGGCGCTGCAGGCCTATGAGGCGGAGCTGCGCCCGGCGACGGCGCGGATGATCCAGGCCGCCCGCGGCGCCGGCCCCGACGCGCTGCTCGGCATGGTCGAGGACCGCTGCGCCGGCGTTTTCGAGCGGATCGAGGATGTGATCCCGCGCGCGGAAATGGACGCGTTCCAGGCCCGCTGGAAGGGCATCGCCGGGCTGGCGCGGGAGGGGCTGAACGACGCCCCCCCGATCATCCCCGACGGCGCGCAGGCGACGGGCGCCGCGGCCTGACCGCCGCTCAGGGCAGCCAGCCCTCCAGAATCGCGGCGAGCGTCATCGGGATCGCCACGACCGAGACGAGGGTGGAGACGACGACCAGCCCCGCGACCTCGGACGGATCGGCCTTGTAGCGCTCGGCCAGCAGGTAGGAGGTGACGGCGACCGGCATGGTCAGCTGCAGGATCAGCGCATCGCGCCCGATGGCGTCGAGCCCGAAGGCGAAGGCCGCCGCCCAGGCCGCGGCGCCGCAGACGAACACCCGGACCACCGAGAACAGGATCGCCCGCCCCGCCCCCTTCACCGACAGCCGCGCCACGGAGACGCCCAGCGTGAGCAGCATCAGGGGGATCGCCATCTGGCCGGCGAGCTCGAGGCCCCGCATCAGGAACGTCGGCAGCTCCCAGTCCATCAATGCGAAGACGAGGCCGAGCGCCGCGCCGTAGAAGATCGGCTGCTTGATCGCCTCGGCCGGAGAGCCGCCGCCCGAGACCAGCCACACCCCCACCGTGAAGCTGAGGCAGGCCATCACCGCGAAGATCACCGCCGCCAGCGCCAGCCCGTGCTCCCCGAAAGCGAAAAGCGCCAGCGGCAGGCCGACATTGCCGGTATTGCCGAAGACCAGCGGCGCGAGCCACACCCGCGCCGGGAGCTTGCCCATCCGGATCAGCGCCCAGAGCGCCGCGGCGGCGAGCAGATAGGCGGCCAGCGTCGCGCCGGCCAGCGAGGCGAAGAACTCGGGGTCGAGCTCGGCCTTGGCCAGCGAGGTGAACAGCAGCGCCGGCACCGAGATGGAGAAGCAGACCCGGGTGACGAACTCGACCGGGAAATCCTTGCCGGTCTTCACCCAGGTCCAGCCCGCGACCCCCAGCATGAACACCGGGGCGACGATCTCGAGCACGGTCAGGGCGAGCAGCATGGGCGGGCGGTCCTGGCAGAAGGAGCGGAGACGCGGCCGCGGCGGAAATTCGGCGGCGCGGGTCGTCAGTAACATGAGCGCCGGGAAGCGTCGATGCGGCGGGCGCGTGGGGTCGGGAGGGCAGGGGCGGCGGCGTTGCGCGCCGGCCTCGCGTGCTGCGGCGCAGCAGCGCGTGGGTGGACACTTCGGTGACGATTCCCTAAGTTTTCTCGGAGAATGTGTTTTCACGGATGGACTGAGACGCGGAACATGGCGACGGGCGCGGTCAACAGGCAGGCGAAGTTCGGCATCGGGCAGGTGGTGCGTCATCGCATCCACCCGTTCCGCGGCGTGGTCTTCGACGTGGATCCCGAATTCGCCAATTCCGACGAGTGGTGGGAAGCGATCCCGGTCGAGAACCGCCCCAGCAAGGATCAGCCCTTCTACCACCTGCTGGCCGAGAACGAGACGAGCTACTACCACGCCTATGTCTCGGAGCAGAACCTGGTGGCGGACGACTCAGGTCCTGTGGAACATCCCCAGGTAGGCGAACTTTTCGGCGATCTCGAGGGCGACCGCTACCGCATCGCCTCGATCCAGACCCACTGACCGCGACACCCACTGACCGCGACACCCACTGACCGCGGCATCGGGGCGGAGGAGATCCGTCCGACGTCTGCGCCTGCCTCGAGGGCCGGAGCGGCGCGCCGGGCGTCCCGAGAGCCTCCCCGAGGCGCCCGCGCCGCAGGTCGACCTTGCGCCAGGCGGAAAAGTTCCGGGCGGCGAGGTCAGGCGAAAGTCCACATGCGCCGGCCCTGATCGCGGTCCGGGGCGGGCCCGGGCGACGAACGGGCGAAATCCTCTTCATTTGACACGACATCGATGGCCGGAAGACGGCGCCACGCCGCGCCGACCGTCCAACGCGCCGCGGGCGCCCCGCCGCCACCCTTGGGCCGTCGGGCGCGGCGCCCCCTCGCGCGGGGGGCCGCTCAGTCGCCCCAGATCGCGCCCAGCACCCGCGTCCAGTTCTTCCAGCACAGTTTCTCCAGCGTCTCGCCGTCGAAGCCCGCCCCGCGCAGCGCGCTCCGCAGCGCCGGCAGTCCGGCCACGTCGCCGATCGGCGACGGGATCCGCGCGCCGTCGAAATCCGAGCCGAGACCCACGCAATCCTCGCCCATCCGCTCCACCAGATAGACGAAATGGGCGACGAGGCTGTCCAGCGTCTCCTCCGCCGCCATCCTGCCATCCGCCCGCAGGAAGCCGGTGGCGAGGTTCACGCCGACCATCCCCTTGCGCTCCGCCACCGCATCCAGCTGGCGGTCGGTCAGGTTGCGCGCATGCGGGCAGATCGCATGGGCGTTGGAATGGGTGGCGACGAGGGGGCGGTCCGAGACCTCGGCCACGTCCCAGAACCCGGCCTCGGTCAGGTGGCTGAGGTCGATCATGATCCGGCGCGCATCGCATTGCCGGATCAGCTCGCGCCCCGCCTCGGTGAAGCCCGCCCCGGTGTCGGGCGAGGACGGGAAGCGGAACGGCGCGCCATGCGCCCAGATGTTGTCCCGGCTCCACACCGGACCGAGCGAGCGCAGCCCGGCCGCCTGCAGCACGTCGAGCGCGCGGAACTCGGGGTCGATGCAATCCGCGCCTTCCAGATGCAGGATCGCCGCGACCTCGCCGGCCGCCATCGCCGCGGTCAGATCCGAGAGGCTGCGCGCGATGCGCAGATGGCCCAGCGCCTCCAGCCGCAGCAGGATCCCGGCCTGGGCGAGGTTGGCGTCCAGCGCCTCGGCCCGCGGCATCGGCGGCGGCAGGGGCAGGTCGTAGCCGTCGCCCTCCATCTTCATCGAGAACCCTGACGAGGGCGCGAACATCGCGAAGAACCCGCCGGCGAAGCCCCCCGCCCGCATCCGCGGCAGGTCGAGATGGCCGTGACAGCCCTCGGCGAACATCGCTTCGGGGGAGCGCCCCTCCTGCTCGGCCTTCCACAGCTTCAGCAGGATGTCGTTGTGGCCGTCGAAGATCGGGGGGGTGAGGTCGGACATGGGGGCGCGCTCCGAAGCAGGGTCAGGGCCCGAGCCTAGGAGGGTTCGTCGGGCTTGGAAACCATCGCCGCGGCGGCGTCCGCCCGCACCTGCGCCCGCTGCTCGCGATGCAGGACATAGAGCCCCGATCCCGCCACCACCGCGATCCCCGCCCAGGTGAGCGCGTCGGGAAACTCGCGGAACACCCACCAGGAATAGAGGGCGGCGAAGACGATCTCGAGATACTGCACCGGCGCCGCGACCGAAGCCGGCGCATGGCGCAGCGCCATCACGATCAGCAGATGCGACAGGGTGGCGAAGATCCCGACGCCGGCGAGCAGCGCCCATTCCATCCCCTGCGGCCAGACCGGGTCGAAATGCACCGAGCCCGATCCCGCCCCGACCCAAAGCGCCGCCCCCGTCACGATCCCGCCGGAGACCCCGGCCAGCGCCTGCATCGGCAGCACGCCGCCCTGCTGTCCGAGCCTGCGGGTGAGGATCATGTAAAGCGCGAAGCACGCGGCCGTGCCCAGAGGGTAGAGCGCGGGGGCGCCGACCGCCTCGAAGCTCGGCTGGATGATCAGGAGGGAGCCCGCGAAGCCCACCGCGCAGCCCAGATAGCGCCGCCAGCCCACCTGTTCGCGCAGCAGCGCCGCGCCGAGCAGGGTGAGCACCATCGGCTCGACGAAGAAGATCGCCATGGCGTCGGGGACCGGCATGTGACGGAGCGCCGCAAAGAAGAACAGCGTGGCGACGGCGATCAGGGCGCCGCGGGCGAAATGGGCGGGCAGGGCGCGGAGCGGCGGCATCGGCTGGGGCCGCAGCAGCAGCAGCCCGCCGAGCAGCACGGTCTGGGTCACGAAGCGGGCCAGCGCGATGATCCCGATCGGCAGCGTCGCCGCGGCGAGCTTGGCGGTGATGTCGATGCCGGGTCCCGCAATGCAGAACCCCATCATGTAAAGCACGCCGAGCACCGCTCCGGTGGGAAGCAGGGGGCGGCGCGGGGCGGGGGCGACGGGCATGGTCATGATGTCCGCGCATAGGCGAACGGGGCGGCGACGTCCAGCGCCGAGGCGGCTCGCCGCCGCGCCGCCCTGGCAGGGTTGTGGGAGAGAGTTGCATCGGGGCGATTGTGGGGATGAGTTTTTTCAATTTTCATTCAATGATTTGGAAATCAATGTCGGAGCATGGGCCGCGGCGGCCTTGCCGCGGTCTCGCGGTCTCTTCCGCGCAGGCGTCGAATCTGGAGAGAGCGGTCGGCGAGCCTGGTCGTGGCCGACCATGTCCGGGCGAACGACCTGATCCGTTCGCGCAGCGCCGGCGCCACGGCGGCCGTCCGCCGCCAGTGCGGGCGGTCGGCGCCGGACGGCTTCAGGCTGCGCGAACTGTCCGTCGCCGCGACGAGATCCGGCGTGGCCTGTGAAAGCCGGCTGCCGTTCGTGTCCGACGATGCGACCGACGGCGATCCCCGGGGGGGCGACCTGTTCGGCGCCGGGAGGCCGAGCGCGGCCCCCCCCCGCGGCGCTGCCGCGGTCCGGCGTCGGCGGGGCGCGCGTGCCGGTTCGACCCGGCCGCTCAGCACTGGGGCAGGTTCACCGCGAGCCCGCCGCGCGAGGTCTCCTTGTAGCGCTCGTCCATGTCGCGGCCGGTCTGGCGCATGGTCTCGATGCAGGCATCCAGCGGCACCAGATGGGCGCCGTCGCCGCGCAGGGCGAGCGACGCGGCGGCCGCCGCCTTCACCGCGCCCATCGCGTTGCGCTCGATGCAGGGCGCCTGGACGAGGCCCCTTATCGGGTCGCAGGTCATGCCCAGATGGTGCTCCAGCGCGATCTCGGCCGCGTTCTCCACTTGCGCGTCGGTCCCGCCCAGCGCCGCGCACAACGCCGCCGCCGCCATCGCCGAAGCCGCGCCGACCTCGCCCTGACAGCCGACCTCCGCGCCCGAGATCGAGGCGTTGGTCTTGATGATCGCCCCCACCACGCCCGCCACCAGCAGCATGTCGCGCACCGAGCCCGCCCGCGCGCCGGGCGCATGGTCGAGATACCAGCGCGCCACCGCCGGGAACACGCCCGCCGCACCGTTGGTGGGCGAGGTGACCACCCGGCCGCCGGCGGCGTTCTCCTCGTTCACCGCCATCGCGTAGCAGGCGAGCCAGTCCGAGGCCGTGCCCAGCCCCGGCACGTTCACCCGCCGCTCCGACTCCAGCTGGGCGCGCATCTTCGCCGCCCGCCGGCGCAGGCGCAGGCCGCCCGGCAATTCCCCCTCCACCGCGAGCCCGCGGTCGATGCAGCCCGACATCGCCTCCCACAACCCGTCGAGCCCCTGGTCGAGCGCGGCTTTCCCGTAGCGCGCCTCGGCGTTGGCGCGTGCGATCTCGGTCAGGCCGAGCCCGGTCTGCGCGCAGCGCGCCAGCAGCCCCGCCATGTTGGCGAAGGGATGGGGCGGGGCGGCGGGCGGGTCGCCGGCGGGGCCGCGCTCCAGCTCCTGCGCGGTGACGACGAAGCCGCCGCCGACCGAGTAATAGGTCTCGGTCAGGTGCAGTTTGCCGGCCGCGTCATGGGCGGAGATCACCATGCCGTTGGCGTGGCCGGGCAGGGCGAGGCCGTAGTCGAAGATCACGTCCGTGGCGGGGTCCAGCGTCAGCGGCGGCAGCCCTTCGGGCCGGGCGAGCCTTGTGGCGACCAGCTCCGCCAGCGCCGCCTCGGCCGCGTCGGGGTCGAGCGTGGCGGGCGCGAAGCCCAGCAGCCCCAGCAGCACCGCGCGGTCGGTGGCGTGGCCCTTGCCGGTGAAGGCGAGCGAGCCGTGCAGCCGCGCCTCGATGCGCGCCGGAGGGCCGGCGCCGGGGATCCGGTCGCGCCCGTCGCGCAGCGCGTCGAGAAAGCGCGCGGCGGCGATCATCGGGCCCATGGTGTGGGAGCTCGACGGGCCGACGCCGATCTTGAAGATGTCGAATACGCCGAGGTCCATGCCCGATCCTCGCCGGTTCCGGGCCGCGGCGCAATGACGGGGACGCCGCGGCGGGTGCGGTTCGCGACGCGGCCAGGCGCCTCGCCGGGCGAAGGCGTCGGCGCCGCCCGAGGCGCGGCCCCCGGCG
>NZ_JBSRTQ010000154.1:0-9632 GCF_055129145.1 Albimonas sp.
GCGGCCCCGTTCCGCCCGCGGCGCGCGTCGCCGGGATCGCCCGGCCGCGCCGCCGCGTCGCGGCGCCGTTCAGTCGAGCGAGATCGGGTTGGCCTTGGCCAGCCGGTCGAACGCCATCAGCGTCTCGATCAGCGCCGGCATCTTGTCGATCGGGATCATGTTGGGCCCGTCCGAAGGGGCGTTGTCGGGGTCCTCATGCGTCTCGATGAACACCCCCGCGATGCCGAGGCTCACCGCCGCGCGCGCCAGCACCGGCGCGAATTCCCGCTGCCCGCCCGACGAGCCGCCAAGCCCGCCCGGCTGCTGCACCGCGTGGGTCGCGTCCATGATCACCGGATAGCCGGTCCGCGCCATGGTCGGCAGCCCGCGCATGTCGGTGACCAGCGCGTTGTAGCCGAAAGAGGCCCCGCGCTCGGTCAGCAGGATGTTCTCGTTGCCGGTCGAGGCCACCTTGGCCGCCACGTTCGCCATGTCCCAGGGGGCGAGGAACTGCCCCTTCTTCACGTTGACCGCCTTGCCGGTGCGCCCCGCCGCCAGCAGCAGGTCGGTCTGCCGGCAAAGGAACGCCGGGATCTGCAGGATGTCCACGCCGGCCTCGGCCGCGAGCGCGCATTGCGCCTCCGAATGCACGTCGGTCAGCACGGGAAGGCCGGTGCGGGCGCGGATCTCGGCCAGCATCTCCAGCCCCTTCTCGGTCCCCGGGCCGCGGCGCCCGGAAACGGAGGTGCGGTTGGCCTTGTCGTAGCTCGCCTTGAACACGTAGCCGGCGCCGACCGCGGCGCAGGCCTCGGCCATGCGGCCGGCGATCATCAGCGCATGGTCGAGCGACTCGAGCTGGCAGGGCCCGGCGATCACGGTGAGGGGCGAGGCGTTGGAGATCGCGAGATCGCCGACGGAGACGGTGCGGGGCGTGGCGGCGCTGGACTGGGTCATGGGCAAGTGCCTAGCAGAGCCGCGCGCGGCGGAGAAGCCGGTCCGTGCATCCTCCGCCCCGCGACCTGCGGGCGCGGGGGGCGGCGAAGCTTGCGCCCGATCCCGCGCCGCGGCCTCCCGGCGCGCGCCTCCCCAGGGCGGCCGGGCCCATATGGACGCTGCGGCATGCGCCCGATGTCGCGCGCGACTTGCGCCGCGACGCGCGGCATTCGAATTCTCCCTATCCAAGGCCCGGGCGCCTCGTCTTCCCCGCGCCGCCCGCCGGCGCCTTCGATCGGGATCGGCCATGTCCTCAGGCCGCGACCTCTCGTCCCTCTTCGTCGTCGGCGCGCCCTTCGGCCCGCTCCCCGCGCGCCTCGACTGGGCGACCGGGGCCAATATCGGCGACGTGAACCATGACGGGCGCGCCGACGCCCTGCCGTGGACCGACAGCATCGCCACGCGCGCCCGCGCCTGTCTCGTGCGGGGCGCCGAGGACGGGGGCTATGCGCTCCCCGCTTGGTTCACGCCGCGCGAGGCGGTGTCCGCCGATTTCAACGGCGACGGGGTGGACGACGTCCATCTCGCCTGCACCGGCCCCGACGCCCAGGCCGCGCCGGGCGAGCCGGACGTCCTGATGCTCCCGGACGGCGAAGGCGGCTGACGTACGGCGCGGATTCCGGGCGGGCGCAAGAGCTTCTCGCACGGGGCGACCGCGGCGGATGCGGATCGGGACGGGGACGTCGACCTCTACGTCGCCACGGCCGGAGACGAGGACAACGCCGCGCCGCCGCTGCTGCTCAACGACGGCGCCGGGCGCTTCCGCCTCGTCCGCTCCGCGCCGCCCGACACGGTGCGCGAGGCCAATGACGGGGCGAGCCCCGACCGCTGGCATGTGGCGCATTTCGCGGATCCGAACGGCGACGGCCGGGACGACCTGGTGCTGGGCAAGCAGGAGGACCCCTACGGCGACCGCGCCTCCATGGTGTATTTCTCGCGCAAGGGCGCCTTCTCCGACCGCCGCGCGATGGCGCTGCCCGACCATCCCGAGACGCGCCGCGCGCAGGAGGTGATCGACATCGCAACCGCCGACCTGACCGGCGACGGGACGGACGAGCTGATCCTCCTCGCGCAGGGGCGCCGCAAGGCCGCGGGCTGCACCGAGGAGCTGGTCCTGCAGGTCTTCGCCCGCGACGGGCGCGGCGGGCTGACCGAGATCACCCGGGCGACGCTGGGCGACGCCTCTTTCGTCGAGGGGACCAAGACCGTCTATTTCCTCGACGCCCGGGATCTCAACGGCGACGGGCTGACGGACCTGCAGCTTTACGGGCGGGGCGGACGGTCCTTCTCGGGCGAGATGCCGCTGTTTCTGCTCAACACCGGCGGCGGGGTCATGCGGACCTTCACGCTGACGGACGTGATCGCCTCGCCGGACGACTATTTCAATCTGCTCAACGCCGGCGCCCTGCCGGTGGTGGATGCGGGACGGCTGAATTTCGCGCTGTTCGGCGCGGATGCGGAGGGGCGGATCGCGGGAAACAAGCTGCTGCTGACCGGCGAGCTTCCCGACTTCGGGCCCGGCGTCCCGGCGCCCGAGACCCATGTCGCCACCCGCGCCCGCGAGACCTTCCGCGCCGACGCGGGCGAGGACGTGTTCGTCTTCGCCGCGCAGGGGACGAGCCCCGGCGGCCGGCGGCATGACCGCATCGCGGCGTTCCGGACAGGCGAGGATCTGGTGGATCTCTCGGGCGTCGACGCGGTGCGGGGCGGAGAGGACGACGCCTTCCGCTGGATCGGCGCGTCGGCCTTTGCCGGCGAGGCGGGGGAGCTGCGGATGATCGACGCCCGCTTCGGCGCGAAGCTGCTGGCCGACCTCGACGGGGACGGGCAGGCGGAGATGCGCATCGACCTGCTTGGGGTCGAGGGGCTGGACGCCGGGGATTTCATCCTGTGACGGCCGGCGTGTCGGGGGCCGCGTGCGCGCCCCCGATCCGCCGCGCGCGGCCGGCCGGCCCGCCCTCGTCCCGCGCGATCAGCCGATGCGCTTCTCGACCCCGGTCGCCTTTCCCGCGATCAGCGCCACGACGGCGGCCGCGAAGCTCATCAGCGCGCCCATCTTGGCCGCGTCCTGCACCGGACCCGGATCGAAGGCCACCGCCGCCACGAAGAGCGCCACCGTGAAGCCGATCGCCGCGACGCAGCCGACCACGAAGAGGTCGACGGTCCGCATCCCCTCCGGCAGGCCCAGCTTCAGACCCCTCGCCGCGATCAGCCCCATCACGGTGATGCCCACCGGCTTGCCGATCAGCAGCCCCGCCAGAACCAGCCAGGTGGCGTCGCCCATGGAGGTCAGCTCCACCCCCGCATTGGCCAGCCCGAACAGGAACAGCACCCCCTGCACCGGAACCTTCAGCCCGTGCTCGATCTCGTTGAGCAGGTCGTGCAGATGGGTCTCGGCCTCGGCGAAGACGCCGAAGCTCACATCGGCATGCGGCACGGTCAGCACCATCGGCAGCAGGCCCAGCGCCGGGTGGATCCCCGATTCCTGGAACCCGTACCAGCAGACGCAACCGCCGATCAGATAGGGCCAGACCCCCAGCGCCTTGCGGACCCAGGTCGACGCCGGCCGGGTCGGCTTGCGGCGGTCCATCCGGCGCGGCAGCCAGTTGGCGAGCCCGTAGGTCGCGCCCGCCGCGACCAGCGACAGCAGCAGCCACACCGGCTGCAGCTCTCCCGAGGGATAGAAGATCGCGAGGATCAAAAGCCCGCCCGCATCGTCGGCGATGGCCAGCAGCAGCAGGAAGCGCACCGCCGGATGCCCGGCCCCGAACACCATCCGCCCCACCAGGTAGGAGAAGGCGATATCGGTGGCGGTGGGCGTCGCCCAGCCATGCGCCGTGGCGTTCCAGATGTCTGATCCCAGCACGAAGGCCAGCGCCAGATAGACCAGGACCGGCCCCAGCATGCCGCCCGCCGTCGCGATCAGCGGCGTCACCGCCTTGCGCCCGCGCAGGCTGCCGTTCTCCAGCGTGATCGCCTCCCAGACCTCCTTGCCGGCCATGGCGAAGAACAGCGCCATCAGCACGTCGTTGATCAGGTAGTGCAGGGTGAGGGTGCGGTGGCTCTCGCCGTCGGTTCCGATATGCAGATGGCCGATCGGGAAGTGATCGACGAGAACGTGGTCGATGATCTGGTGGTAGCTCTCGGGCGACACGTTGGCCCAGCCCAGCGCGAGCAACGCTCCGCCGATCAGCAACAGCGAATACTCGGAAACGAAGGACCAAGTTCTGTACATGCCCGGGCTTTCTCTGTCGCGGACGTTGGTCCGGCGCGGGCGCCGCCCGGACCGGGCGGCCGGGGCCGCCGGGCCCCCGCGCGCTCGGGCGGCGCAGGGCCGCGGGCGCGAGCGTCTTTGCTATGCGATCCCATGGGGTCGGGCAATGGCGGCGGAAGGGCCGGGCGAATGGGTCGCAAAGAAGCCCGATTCATGCGCGTCGGTCATGGAGGAGGGGAGGAGGGGAGGAGATGAGGGGGGAAGCGGAAGCCCGTCATCCCGGCCGGCCCGCAGGCGTCGCGTCACGCGCGCGCCGGCGTCGCCGTTCCGCCCGCGGCGCGCGGCCTCGTCGGCGCCGGGTCCTGCCGTCTGGGGAAGGGAGAGGTCAGGGCAGGCCCGGGCGGGCGAGGCGATGCCGGGGCCGCGCCTCCCCCGCGCCCAAGCCCGGATCAGCCGCCGCCGGAGCCCGCCGCCCGCGCCACCGCCTCGGCCAACCGCGCCGCCAGCGCTTCGGGCGCGCCGAGCGCCCGCAGCCGCTTGACCCGCGACGTCGCCCCCCGCTCCACGCTCACCGCCGAGCGGGGCAGGCCGAGCAGCCCCGCCACCAACGCCGCCGCCGCCGCATTGGCCCGGCCGGCATCGGGCGGGGCCGAGACGCGCAGCGCCAGCGTCGGCCGCCCGTCCGCATCCCGCGTCACCCCGTCGAGCGCATCGCGCCCGCCGCGCGGCGTGACCCGCGCCATGATGCGCAGGCCCTCGGGGTCGGTCGTCCAGGGGAGATCGTCGAGGCGCGGCGCGGGGGCGTCGGCGTCCCGCGCCCCGTTCTGAGTGTCGCCGTCCTGAGCCCCGCCCTCCGCGGCCCCGCTCGCCCTGCGCGCCGCGCGCCGCCCGGCTCGTCTCGCCAACGGATCAGTAGGCGGAGAGGTTGTTGGCGATCAGGATCTGCAGCGCCGCGATCGCGACCAGCACCACCAGCGGCGCGAGGTCGAGCCCGCCGAAGGACGGCAGGATCGAGCGGATCGGGCGGTAGAGCGGCTCGGTCAGCCGGTTCAGCGACGACCAGACCGAATAGACGAAGCGCTGGCGCAGATTGATCACGTCGAAACTGATCAGCCAGCTCATCACCGCCTGAACGATGATGATCCACCAGGCGACGTTCAGGATCATCAGGAGAATGGCGGCGATCGAGGTCATCGGGAGCAGATTCCGTCGTCCGGGGCTTCAAGGTTCAGGCCGAGAGTTAGCGGCCGTTGGCCTCCGGTTCAACCACGACGGCGGCGATGATTTGGTTAATCCGCCGGGCGCGAAGCGGAGTCGGCCGATTTCGCCCGCCGGACCGCTCCGCGCCCCGCGCCCGCCGCCGCTTCCCCGGCGTCGCGCGCCGCGTCCTTCGAAATCCGCGCCGAGGCGCTTGACACCCCCCCGGCGCCCGACTAATCAGCCCGCCAACGGGGCCGTAGCTCAGCTGGGAGAGCGTCGCGTTCGCAATGCGAAGGTCAGGGGTTCGATCCCCCTCGGCTCCACCAGAGACCTTGCCCGTGGGTCTCATCCAACCTCCTGAAATCAGTAGATAAAACCGCTCCACGCGGACCCCGGTCGCTCCAATTGCGCCCGAAAACCGCTGTACATTCGGCAGAGTCCCGCCCCATGGCGATCATCCGGCGTGGGCAAAAGCTCTACCTCTACCGGCGGGTCCCGCGACGCTTCGCGGACCTGGATTCCCGCACGTTCGTCTATCTCGCGCTCGGGACCGAAGACACGGCCGAGGCGAAGGAGAAGGCGCCCAAGGTCTGGCGCGAGCTTGTCGCGGGATGGGAGGCGAAGCTCGCCGGCCACGATCCCGACGCGCTGGTCCGCTTCGAGGCCGCGCGCGAACTTGCCGCCGCCCGAGGCTACCGCTACAAGACCGTCGACGAGCTGGCGGAAGGTCCTATCGAGGAACTGCTCTATCGGCTCCGGCGCCTCGACGCGGAGGGCAAGCTCGGAGCCATCGGCGGCGACGGTTCAGACGCCGACGTCGCGACCCTGGCGGCCGATCTCGGAACCGTGCCGCGTCCTCCCCTCACGCTCCGCCAAGGCTTCGACGTCTTCCTCGACCTGACCGAGGACCGCGTCGCCAAGAAATCCCCCGCGCAGCTCAAGCACTGGAAACAGGTTCGCAAGAAGGCCGTCGACAACCTGGTCAAGGTCATCGGCGACAAGGCGATCCGCGACGTCGACCGCGACGACGCGCTCGCCTTCCGCACCTGGCTGCGGGCGCGCCTGGCGAAGGGCGTCTCGGCCAATACGCTGAACAAGGACCTCTACCACCTGTCCGGCATCTGGCGGACGGTCGAGGAGATGAAGCGGATCGGCCTCGACGCGAAGCTCTGGGCGGGGCTCCGCTTCGACGAGGAGACGACGACGCGGCCGACCTGGTCGAGGACGCAGGTCGCGGCGCTCGTCGCGCCCGGCGTCCTCAACGGGCTGAACGCGGCGGCGCGCGACCTCCTCCTCCTGATGGTCAACACCGGCGCCCGCCCGTCGGAACTCTGCAACCTCACGCCCGAGGAGATCGTCCTCGACGCCGAGGTCCCCTTCCTGGACATAGGCGGGTCGAACGCCCGCCGGCTGAAGACCGCGCATTCCCCGCGCCCGATCCCGCTCGTCGGCGTCTCCCTCGACGCGGCGCGGCGCAACCCGCAGGGGTTCCCGCGCTACGCCGACAAGTCGACCGGCTGGTCGAACCTGACGAACAAGTTCCTGCGGGACAACAAGCTCACCCCCACGCCCGCCCATACCGCCTACGGGCTCCGCCACGCCTTCGAGGACCGGCTCCTCGCGGTCGAGGCGCCGGACCGCATTGCGTCGGACCTCATGGGTCATACAACGAAGCGCCCGCGCTACGGAGCGGGCGCTGAATTGAAGCACCTCCTAGAATGGGTCGAGCGGATCGCGGTCGACGCCTCAGGGACCTATTCCGGTGTTAAGCGTGAGAAGAAGGGCGACAACCAAGGAGGTGAAGCTGGTCCGGATGATGAGGACCCGGTCGGGGGCGAGAGGTAAGCTGTCCGGAGACAGCGTCGCATTGCGCTCGTCGTGAAGCCAAGCAGGCGTACATACTCAAGCTGCGCTCGGCAAAATAGCTGCCGGCGGGAAATGACTGGTTCGGAGCGACCTGTCCGGTGTCAGGGTGCTAGTGACTGTCCTGCGCTAGAAAGCGAAAGCGTATCGGGCACCTCGAATGCTACTCATCATCCCGCGCTCGCGATCAGTCCCGCGCGCAGGCCGTCACCGCGCGTCGTTCATAGGTTGTATCGCTCCTCCTGTTTGCCATAGAAAATGCCTAATAAGTCGCGCGGCAACGAACTGCGTTGATTTGGTTGGTAGGTGAGGTTTCCGTTGGGAGGGGTGACATGCGGATCTGCGGTGTTCAAATTTCTGGAAGTACAGCTAATCTTGCGGTTGTGTCGTCGGATGGCGCGGGCGGCGTTACATATCATGCGTGCCATACTCGGAAGATTATTTTAGAGGACGAGAAGTCTGGCGACTCTTTGAAGGCATTTCTCGCAGCGATGTCGGCGTTCGCTCACGAGAACGACGTCAGAGCCTTTTGTATAAAACAGCGTGCATCGAGTGGTCCACTCGCTGCCGGAGCGGGATCCTTCAAAGTTGAGGCTCTGGTGCAACTGGTGCCTGGTACTGCAACCTATTTTGCAAACGCTGTCGCACTTTCAAAATTTGCTAAGACCAATGTCGCGGGACTTCCGGCAGGATTGCAGAATTATTTGGCAGATGCCTATCGCTGCGGCGCGTTTCAACTCAAAAGAGTTGGAGAAATCTAGTGCCGTGCGACATTGCAGCCATGCCGGCTAGTTTGCAGCCAACATTATTTCGATTGGCTGAGAGTATCGACTTTAGAAAAGTCATATTGAGGGGAGCAAACGGCCACGTCCTGATTGGGCATCATCGAATCTTAGACCGCAAGGTTGTGATAAAATTCTACTATTGGGGTGATGGTGTTCATATCGAACCTGCATTGCTGGCTCGGCTTGAGTCGCCCCACGTACTTCAGGTTGATTTTGCCGAGGCGATTGATGCTGATGAAGCTTACTTCATCACGCGATATTGTTCTGCGGGCGATTTAGACGACGAATTGGGCGCACGGGTCTTCGGTCCCGTCGAGGCGGTCGACGCCATTGTCCAGTTTGGCTCGGGGGTAAGTTATCTGCACGGTGAGGGCTATGTTCACCGCGACCTCAAGCCTTCTAACCTATTCGTTACTGATGACGGCACTCGAGTAGTTGGCGATTTTGGTTCGGTAGTCCAAATTGGTGATGATGATTTTGCTAACAGTTTTTCGAAGCACGCAATTCTCTATCGCCCTCCTGAGGATTTCGTCGGAAACCAGTTCTATCGACAGGGTGATGTCTACCAACTTGGCATGGTCTTTTATCAGCTGCTCGGCGGTGATCTGCCCTATGAGATCGAGAATTGGCTGACGTTAAAGGAAATTGCCGAAGGTGAAGAGATGTCTGAGATTGACAGGCAGATCTACTATAATTCGATAGTTGAGAAATTTATCCGAAAAGGCAAGGTGCTTAATCTCAGTAGTTTGCCGGATTTTGTGTCGAGCCCGCTAAGGCGGATAATTCGGAAGGCGTGCCATCTCGACAAAAATAGCCGCTATCCGACGGTGGCGGATTTCATCACTACACTCAACAATATCCGGCCCCGCGTTTGTGACTGGAGGTTCATCGACGGGTTCCTGTCGCTGCACGACCGAGGCCGCACTTATCGTATCGTGCCTGATGGCGGCCAGTTTCGTGTTGAGAAAAAGGTTAGGGCAGGGTGGCGGCGTCAATACGAACTTACGTCAGAAACGATAGCGAACGCGATTGTCTGTATCGAGAGGGCCATTCGTTTGAGGGCATAGTTGAGTTGAGCTTGGGCCGTAGTCAGTCTTGCATGCTAGCTGCGGCCCCTGCCGATCTCACGAGCAAGCGCCCGGCCACGGCGATCAAGAAAACGCAGTGCGCGCTTCGCCTCCTCGCGGCGCCGGGGGTCGCGGGAAGAGCGGCCGGTTGCATATCGGATCAATGGCTCGACGAGCGCCGCGCCGCGCGCCACACGGAAGGCGACGAGTGCTTTCCGGCAGTCGTCGCAACGGAAGCGGGATTGCGGCCGGGGCGGGCGGAAGCGGGTCCCGCAGGCCGGGCAGGGGCGGCCATCGGGGCCGTCGTCGAGGTCGAGCGGGTCGATCCAAGGGTCGTGGCGATCCGATGACATGGCGGCGTCACTCCGATGTTGTCCCGGCGGCCTGGGCGCACCGCGCGTCGGTCTGAACAAGGTCGAGGAGGCGGCGGTCGGCCGTAACCGCCCGTTTTGGACCGCCTGCCGGGTTGTCGCCTGACGAGGTAAGAGACGTGCATAGCGACGTCGTTTGCGACGTGTCTTGCCGGAGGGC
>NZ_JBSRTQ010000155.1:0-9553 GCF_055129145.1 Albimonas sp.
TTGAGCTGGCAGGTCAGGCGCGAGTTCTCTTTCGCGTCATAGGCGAAGTCGAGCATGTCCTCTTCCATCGCCTCCTTTTCGGGGAGTTTCGAGGTCCAGGCGGGATCGACATAGACATGGCAGGTCGAGCAGGCGCAGGCGCCGCCGCAATCCGCCTCGATGCCCGGAATGCCGTTGTCCCGGGCCCCTTCCATGACGGTCAGGCCCTCTTCGACATCCACGACATGCTCGGTCCCGCCGAACTCCACGTAGGTGATCTTGACCATGCTCGCAGCCTCCGGCGCCTTGGGTCTTTACCTGGGATCTTGGTCCACTGCCCTATGGTCCGTGATAGGTCGCCCCGACGGATTTCGCCAGCCCCCTGACGCGATCGGGAGGATCCGCGCGTCGTCTATTGCGCAGGGGAAGGGGTCAGTCCGGTCCCGGGAACGCCCCCCGCCTCCGCCGCCTTGCGCTCCAGCCGGCGCACGTAGATCCAGCCGAGCAGGCCCGCGACCAGCCCGACCAGCGCCCCGCCCGCCGCCTGCGCGTAGATCACCCCGTCCGCCCCGTAGGGCAGCGTGGCGAACAGCATCAGCATCAGCGGAATCGCCACCGCGTCGCGCGACCAGTTCACCGCCGTCGACCAGACCGGCCGCCCGAGGCT
This sequence comes from Albimonas sp., assembly GCF_055129145.1. Lineage (NCBI taxonomy): Bacteria > Pseudomonadati > Pseudomonadota > Alphaproteobacteria > Rhodobacterales > Paracoccaceae > Albimonas > Albimonas sp. Next base: position 647 of record NZ_JBSRTQ010000155.1, read on the forward strand.
GTTGAACGCCGCCACCGCCACGAAGGCCGCGCCGGCGAAGAGGAACCCGCCCGCCCCGATCTCCCCGAACGCATGCACCACGTCGGAGCCCTGCTGCGACAGCGAAAACCCCTCCGCGATGGCGTCGGAGGCCACGAACATGATCCCCCACACCACCGCCACATAGCCCGCGCAGAAGATCAGCGCGTCGCGATAGGTGGTCCGAACCCGGTCGAAGCGCCCCGCCCCGTAGTTCTGCCCGACGATCCCGCCGATGGCCGCCGACAGCGCGAAGACCCCGGCGAAGGCGAGCACGGTCATCCGGCTCACCACCGCCCAGCCCGCCACATAGCCCGCGCCATGGGCGGAGATCGCGGCGGTCAGCAGGAAATTCGCCACCGGCGTCGACAGCTGCGTCAGCGCCGAGGGCGTGGCCAGCCGCACGATCGCCGGCAGATCGGCCAGCACCGTCGCCAGCCGCGGCCGCTCCACCAGATCATGCACGATCACCGCGTAGTAGAAGCCCATCCCCGCGGTCCAGGCCCGGGTCAGCGCCAGCCCGCAGGCGGCCCCGGTGATCCCCAGCCCCAGCGCCGGCATCCCGAACACGTCGTCGAAGATCAGGAACGGCGCCGCCAGCGCCACCACGATCCCTGCCGACAGCGTCACATACATCGCCCGCTTCGCGTCCCCCATCGCGCGCAGCACCGACGACCCGAGCATCCCCGAGGCCATCAGCGGCAGCGTCGGCATGGTCACCAGCAGGAAATCCGAAGCCTGCTGATGCACGAACCCCTCCGCCCCCAGCAGGGTCAGCACCCAGCCGCGCATGCCGGTCAGCACGAAGGCCATCACCAGCAGGAACACGAAGGCCGACGACATGACCGAACCCGCGATCCGCCGCGCCCGCGCCTTGTCCCGCGCGCCCAGCGCCCGGCTAACCAGCGCGGTCGCCGCCACGCCGAAGCCCATGCCCATCGCCACGGTGAAGAACTGGATGGTCCAGGCGTAGCCGACCGCCGAAGTCAGCCGCTCGTCCCCCAGCATCGAGACGTAAAGCAGCGTCACGAAATCCACGAGGAACATGAAGGTCAGGCCCAGCGACCCGGTCAGCGTCATCACCGCGACATGGCGCATGGTGGAGCCGCGGGTGAAGCGCCCCTCCTCCGCCAACCCCTTGGGCGCCGGCGCGGCGAGGCTCGGGTTCGGGGTCGCGTCAGGCATGGTCGGCCCCCTGGCCTCTTGAAACCGCCGCCCCCATGCGTCGGCCGGCGGCGCGGCGCGTGAGGGCGGCGCGCATGGTCATTCGGCCGGCGCGATGGGCGTCGCGATCGGCGCCGCGGGCACGGGGGCGCGCACGAACACCGTCTCGCGCCCTTCCTCGGGATGGCGGGGGATCATGCGGGCCAGCACCAGCGAGCTCGCCGCCAGCCCCACCGCCAGCGTGAACACCGCCGAGGGGCTGACCAGCCAAAGGTAGCCGAGCCCCGCCGGCAGGAACACCGCCGCGATATGGTTGATCGTGAACGCCACCGCCGCGGTCGGCGCGATGTCGGCCGGAGCCGCGATCTTCTGGAAATAGGTCTTCAGCGCGAAGGCCATGGCGAACAGCATGTGGTCCACCACATAGAGCGCCGCCGCCGCCCAGGCCGGCCAGTCGAAATGATAGACCCCCGCATAGAGCGCGAAGACCCCGACCAGCCCGGCATATTCCAGCGTCAGCGCCAGCTTCTCGCCATAGCGCCCGATCAACCGCCCGACGAGGGGCGCGAACAGCATGTTGAACATGTAGTTGATGAGGAACAGCGCGGTGACCTCGTGCACCTCGTAGCCGAACTTCTCGACCATCATGAACGCTGCGAAGACCACGAAGATCTGCCGCCGCGCGCCCGAGAAGAACGTCATCAGGTAATAGAGCCAGTAGCGCTTGCGCAGCACGAATTTCTTGATCTGCGGGTGCGGCGCCTCCCAGTTCGGATAGGCGAACCGCGCGAAGATCGCCACCGCCAGCGTGGCCATGCCGCCGACCATGTAGACCGTGTTGTAGTCCAGATCGAAGGCCTTCCACGCCCCCACGATCAGTCCGTAGGCCAGCAGCGAAGCGCCCGAGGCCGCCGCCAGGATCCGCCCCAGCATGCGCGGCGCGTCCTTCTTGGGCAGCCATTGCAACTGCAGGCTCTGGTTCACCGTCTCATAGTAATGAAAGCCGAGGCTGCCGATGAAGGTGGTGATCAGCAACCCGCCGAAGGTCGGGAACTGCGCGGTCAGCGCCGTGGCGATGCCCAGCATGCCGAGCGAGATCAGCGCCAGGGTCTGCTCGCGCACGAACAGGATCACCGCGATCACGCCGATGGCGGCGAAGCCCGGGATCTCGCGCACCGTCTGCAGCCAGCCGATGTCGGAGCCGTCGAAGCCCGCCGCCTCGACCACGAAATTGTTGAGCAGCGCGCTCCAGGTCGCGAAGGCCAGCGGCAATCCCGCGGCCATCACGAGCAGGAGCGCCTCCGGGCGCCGCCAGCGCGGGTAATTCGCAGCTTCGGCGATGGGAACGGGCCGTCTGGTCATAAGGCATCCTTACTCATGCCGCCCGTTCAAGGCGAGCGAAATCGGGCGGAACTCTCGTTCCGCAGTGCGGTCTCAGCTGGGCTCGGGCGACCCGTTCGCTTTGCAGGTCGCATCGAACAGCCGTGTCAGTCCAGGGAGTTGCGACGTCCGCCGGCGGGAGCGCCCTGGGGATCAGGGGGCCCTGGCTCGACGCGCGTCAGGGTCGGATCGCGGGCGGGCTCCAGGGCGGAGTCGCCGGTTCGGTCAGGATGGCGCGCGAACGCGCCTCAAACGCATACGGGCCGCCCAGATCTGGGCGGCCCGCTGAATGGATCGGCCTCGCCTGAGCGAGCGCCGCCTCAGGCGTCGGTCTTCTTCGAGCGACGACGCGCGACGAAGCCCAGCCCGCCGAGCGCAAGGCCCAGCATCGGCAGCGCCGCCGGCAGCGGCACGGCCGAAGTGGCGTAGCCGTCGAGATTGACGACGAAGGTCAGCACGGCCTTCGAGGTCAGCGAGTCGGTCTTGCCCGGCAGCGTGAAGCTGACGTATTTCGGGCCAGAGTTCTCGCCTTCGCCTTCGCCATTCTCGGAATCCGCAGAGATCGAGTACTGCGACAGGACCGTCGGCGTGCCGTTGTTGATGCTCAGCAGCGCGGTGACGGTGGCGTTCGAATAGGCGCTCTCGCTCAGAAGGTCGTCGACGCTCGTGCCCAGAAGCAGGGACACGCTGGCCGTGAACTTCGCGTCAACCGAGTTGGCTTCCCGGTTGTAGAAGTACATGCCGATGCTCCAGGTCCCGCTGGTGGAGACCTCGGACTTGCCGCCCGCCGCGTCGGCGGTGCCCGACAGCGTCGTGGACGCGCTGATCACCTTGCGGTCGACGGTGTTGGAATAGACCGTGTTGTAGACGGACGACACCGGCACGAAGGAATGCGTCGTCGTCCCCTCGTTTTCGAGGATGTTCTCGCTCGGCGCGGCCAGCTGGCCGCCGATCGCATAGGACGACGTCGAATTGCTGACATATGTCGCCGGCTTCCACCCCTTGCCGTACCCAGCCCCACCGAAAGCCGACACCTGGATGTCCGCCGTCGCGCTGTAGCTGGCAAGGGCATTTGCGGCCTGGGCGGACATCAGAGCGACTGTCGTCGCGATTCCGGCCCCTACCGCAAGTGTCTTAAGACCCCGCATCTCAAGCTCCGTTTCAATTAAGCGACCGAACGCTGTTTTCCCAAGCAGGAGGGCGATTCACGTCGCGGTCCCACACTCACGGGATTTTTTAGCAGAGTTGGCGACGTCTGGGAACCCTGCCATTCAGAAAACGTTAGCCAAGAGAGGCCCCGAAACCGCGGGAACCCCTTCCCGGCGGACCCGATCCCGGCTAAATGCGCCGGATGACCGCAGAAACCTCAGCCCCGTCGAACCGCATCCTCGCTCCGCGTCCCCCTTCCGTCGGAATGGTGTCGCTGGGCTGCCCCAAAGCCTTGGTGGACAGCGAGCGGATTTTGACCCGATTGCGCGCCGAAGGCTACACGATATCACCGGATTACGCAGGGGCCGACGCGGTCATCGTCAACACCTGCGGCTTCCTCGATTCGGCTCGCGCCGAATCGCTCGAGGCCATCGGCGAGGCGCTGGCCGAGAACGGCCGCGTCATCGTCACCGGCTGCATGGGCGCCGACGAGGCCTCGATTCGCGAAGCCCATCCCAAGGTGCTCGCCGTCACCGGCCCTCATCAGTATGAACAGGTGCTCGACGCCGTTCATCTGGCCAACCCCCGGCCGCACGAACCCTTCCTCGATCTGCTCCCCCCCCAGGGCCTCCGCCTCACGCCCCGCCACTACGCCTGGCTGAAGATCTCGGAGGGCTGCAATCACAAATGCGCCTTCTGCATCATCCCCCAGCTGCGCGGCAAGCTCGCCTCCCGCCCGGTCCGCGCCGTGCTGCGCGAGGCCGAGAAGCTGGCCGAGGCCGGGGTGCGCGAGCTCCTCGTCATCTCCCAGGACACCTCCGCCTACGGCCGCGACCTCCGCCACGCGCCGGGCGACTGGCGCGGGACCGAATACCGCGCCCATATCAAGGACCTCGCCCAGGGCCTCGCCTCGCTGGGCCTGTGGACCCGCCTCCACTACGTCTATCCCTACAAGCAGGTCGACGACCTGATCCCCCTGATGTCGCGCGCCGCCTCGCCCGCCGGCCTCCTCCCCTATCTCGACATCCCCTTCCAGCATTCCCATCCCGACATGCTGCGCCGCATGGCCCGCCCCGCCGCGTCCGAGGACACGCTGGAGCGCATCCGCACCTGGCGCGGCATCAACCCGGACCTCGCCATCCGCTCGACCTTCATCGTCGGCTTCCCCGGCGAGACCGAGGCCGAGTTCGAGCATCTGATGGGCTGGCTGGAGGAGGCGCGTCTCGATCGCGTCGGCTGCTTCATCTACGAGGACGTCAAGGGCGCCCCCGCCAACGCCCTTGCGAACCACGTCGACCCCGAGGTGGCGGCCGAGCGTCACGCCCGCTTCATGGAGGTCTCGGCCCGCATCTCCGCCGAGAAGCTCGCGGCCAAGGTCGGCACGCGGGTCTGGGCGATTCTCGACGAGGTCGAAGAGGACGAAGCCACCGGCCGCACCGTGGCGGATGCGCCGGAGATCGACGGCCGGATCTTTGTCGAGGGCGAGGGCCTCAAGGTCGGCGACATCGTCGAGGTCGAGGTGACGGGCGCCGAGGAGCATGATCTTTGGGGGGAGGCATGAAATTTCGTTTTTGCATGCGCCGTTAAACGGCCCATAGTAAAGTTGCGCCTAGCGTGATTAAGGCAACGCGTCGGCCGAGGAGGGCAGGGCCGTGGAACTGAAAGTGAGCATTGCCATCGCCGCTCGCAACTTTTACGGCGGAGACAATCCATCCGCTGAAGACTTCCTCGGCCAGCTCCGTGATTTGTTGGAAATAATCAATGGCCTCGAGTCGTCGATCTCCGACGAATCGACCCCCAAAATAGTATGGCGGATTACAGACGCCCATCAAAATAGTCCCGTAGCAATCGAGTTGACGGCGGCCCCTCGTGATCATGGCGTTGATATAAGCCGTCGAGCCGAGCTTGTGCTTAATACAGCCTCGAGTGGAATTTTAAGCCTACAAAAAAGCGGCGAACGACCGCCATATTTTAGCGATGCGGTCACGAAGAAATGCGAAATGCTATTTATACGTACGGAGTCTGAATTTGACTTCACTTCCATTCAATTTTCCACTTCGACTGAAGCGGTCAAAATACAAATTGACCGCGATTATGCGCGGAAAGCGCGTAGGAATATTGAACAAATACTCAACCCACCAAGTACGCCCTATCGTGAAATCGGATCTGTCGAGGGATTCATTCGCAGAGTCGAACGAGATGGCTACGGTCGACCCGTTTTACGCATTCGCACGCGAATAGAAGAACAAGACGTGAAGTGCGTCGTCTCTGGTGCCGCGTTGGATCGCCTTGGCCATGTGGAAGTTGGCGAGATATGGAGCGGCATGCGCGTTAGGGTATTTGGCGATATTTACTTTAAGACACTAGGATCGATAGACAAAATTTCAGTTGACTATGTGCAAATATTTGAGGCGGACTCTAAGCTCCCATCCATAGACGACATTCTTGATCCAAATTTCACCGATGGACAAGAAAGTGTCTCTTATCTCGCGAGGCTAAGAGAGGATGAATAAACCGGTACGGCTCTACTGGGATGCGTGTGCTTGGATTGCCTATATCTCGCAAGAGGTTCTTACACTTGAAAACGGTCATACCGAAAACCGATTTGCAGATTGCCGTCATATTTTAAAGCTCGCTGAAAAAGGCAGGGCTGAGATAGCCACATCGGCCTTTACGTTAGCGGAGGTGTGCAAATCTCCAAATATTCGCAGCAGCCCATCAATCAATTTAGCCGGATTTTTTGATCGATCTTACATTTTAATGATACCCTTGGACACCTTTGCGGGCAGAAAAGCGCAATCCCTACAGATCTCAGGTATTTCCGGCCTGAAGCCAGCCGACGCTGTACATGTAGCATCCGCATTTATTGCTAAGGTGGATCACATGCACACTTATGACAGGAAGCTTCTGGGCCTAAACCTCAAAATAGACGGTCGAGATGGATCACCAATGTCGATTGTTAAGCCAGGCACGTCAGAGTTACCCGCTCCACTCCTTGAAGCTGATTGAGGCGGGTAGGACGGGCGCCAGCCCGCCACCCCGCCCTCGCCCCCTCTCACCGCCGCGCCCGAAACCCCTCCAGAATCGCATAGTCCCGCAGCACCGCATTCACCCGGCGCCCATAGTTCGGCCCCAGCCTGCGGAACCATTTCGCAACGTCCTCGTCCAGCCGCAGCGTCACCCGCGCCTGTTTCGGCCGCACCGGGACCTTGCGCGTCGTCGCAGACCAGGCCTCGCGCAGCACGGTCTCGATCGCCCGCTCGCGCGCCCGGAATTCCTTCCAGGCGGCCCACTTCTTCATCTCGGCCTCGCCCTGCTCCATCACGCGGAGCGCGGCCTTGTAGTCGCCCTGGTCCGAAAGCGACATCGCCCGGTCCATCCAGGCGATGGTGTCGTAGTTCTCCCCGTCGAAGCTCGGGTCGTAGTGGTCCTCGTCATCCTCGGTCATGCGCGCGCCTCCCGGTTCCGCCCCCGGTCCCGCGCCCGATCCTCCCCGAAAACCATTCCAATCCGATTAAAACCCGACGGAAACCCTAGGCATACGCCCGGTGCACGCCCGGTGCACGCATGTCACCCCCCTCTCGCGCCCCCTCGACGCCGCCCTCGCCGAGGCGCATGATGCGCGCCGCAAGCGAGATCGCGCGCGGCCCCGAGCCCGGAGGCCGCACCCCGGCGCGCCCTCCGCCGCCCAGGCCATCCGGCCCCGCGCGGCCCAGTCCGGCGAAGGCTAAGACCATGGCCAAGGGCCAGAAACGCACCAACAAGGAAGTGAAGAAACCCAAGCAGGTGAAGGCGCCGCCGGCGGCTGTCGCGCACCCGCTGACCGCCAGGCTGCTGGAATCTCAGGCCAAATCCGGCAAGAAGTGAGGCCGGCCGCGTCTCCCCGGGCATCGCTGTCCGGGGAGACGACGCGGGCTCAGTAGCCGAAGGCCTCGTTCGGGGTCCAGTCGAAGTCGTCGCCCGGGCCCGCCCATTCCATCAGCAGGCACGAGCTCGAGGACCGCTGGAACCACGTCGCCTCGAGCGCGTACCAGCCCGGCTCCGGCACCTCGTATTCCGCCTTCCAGCCGAGCGTCGCGCAGGCGTGGCGGCCGTCGTGCTCGTAAACCTCCACCCCCCCCACCGACAGTCTCACCCCGTCATTCGACTGCAGCCGGATCTTCCAGAGCCCCGCCCTGTCGAAGCGGATGTAGCCCGAGATGAAGGCCGCCACCTTCTCCGCCGCGTCGGAGGTCAGCGCCTTCTGGCCCTGCGCCGTGTCGGGATAGTCGAAGCCTGCCAGAGGCTTGCCGAGCGTGGCGTTGCCCCGCAGACCTTCGGCCTGGTCGAGGAACTTGATGTCGGGCGGATAGGCGTAACGCACCTCCAACCCGGGCTTCAGACCCTCGGGCTGGGGATCGGCGCGGGTCAGCGCCTGCGCCGCCGCCTCCGACCAAGCGCCCGCCGCCCAGCCCGTCCCCAGCGCCAGAAGCGCCGCCGCGATGCCCCGTCCCGTGCCCCGTCCAATGCCGCGTCTCATGCCGAACCCCCAAACGTTCTCATAAAGAACCGGCCCCGAGGCTAGAAGCCCGCGCGCCCCGCGCCAATGGTTTTCGCACAATGCGGCGCGGAAACCGGACCCGGCCGCGCGCGGCCTTGTATGGGTTGGGGAAACGCGCTTGGGTGGCGGTCGGGCATGGGCGAAGGGGGCAGGCGGATGGCGAAGATCATCGTGTTCGCACAGCAGAAGGGCGGCGCGGGCAAGACCACGCTGCTGGTGCAGACCGCCGTGGCCATGGCCGCGCGGGGCCTCACCCTGGCGCTGGTCGACCTCGACCCGCAGCGCAGCCTCGCCCGCTGGGCCGAGATCCGCGACGACCCCGAAATCCCGGTCGACGCCGCCCCCGACTGGCAGGCGGGATCGGCGCTGCGCCGGGCCGCGAAGGCCGCGTCGCATGTGCTGGTCGACTGTCCGGGCAACGCCGACATCCTGCTGCGCGCCGCGGTGCGCCAGGCCGATCTGGTGGTGATCCCCTGCCAGCCCTCGCCGATGGACGCCTGGGCGACCGGGGCCACGCTGGAAATGTGCGCCAGGGAGAAGACCCGCGGCGTCATCGTGCTCAACCGCGTGCCGCCGCGCGGCGGCGCGATGGAGGACACGTTGCGGATGCTCGCCGAGACCGGGGCCGACATCGCCCCCACCGCGCTCGGCAACCG
>NZ_JBSRTQ010000156.1:0-9453 GCF_055129145.1 Albimonas sp.
CGCCCCATCCCAAAGCGCCGCGGGCGCAGCGCCCATGCTTTCGGGCCGGTCGTCGCGGCGCCCGGGCCCCGGGCGGGCGGGCCGTCGGCCCTCCTAGTACCCCGTCAGCTCCATGTATCCGACCCCGGCGCGGCTGCCGTCCACCCGGATCGGGCCTTCCCAGTAAGGGAACGACATGTCCATCCAGGCCGCGGGATTGAGCGGCGCGATGGTCAGCGCGATCCCGCGCGAGGGGATCTCCACCGTCCATTCGGAGGGGATCCTGCGCCCCGCCACCTCGGCCTCGGTCGCAGGCGCGAGGAAGACGCCGGCCGGGTCCAGCCGCTCGATCGTGCCCTCCGCGCCGATCCAGGCCACCGACAGGTAAGGCGCCGCCCCCACCCGACGCATCCGGTAGAGCATCAGCTTGTCGCCGCCCTCCAGATGGATGGCGAACCAGTCCCAGCCCGGCTGGTCGGCCTCCAGCGGCTGCGAGCTCCATTCCCGGTCGAGCCAGGCGGGGCCGGAGACCGCGATCCGCTCCTCCCCCAGCCAGATCTCGCCCGAGGCGCGCAGGAAGGGGACCGAATAGTAATAGCTCGCCTGCCCGCGCTCGGATTTCAGCGAATAGCCGTCGCGGCCCTGCAGCACCTCCGGCCCCTCGGCCTGCAGCCCGAGGTCGTAGAAGAAGCCCCGCCCCCCGGCCCGCAGCCGCAGGGGAGAGAAGCCGTCGCCCAGGCTCTCCATCCGCCACGCGTCGATCCAGGCGCGGAAGGGCGCCGCCACCACGCCCGCCTGCCCGACCCCGCCGCGCCCGAACTTTTCGGCGGTCAGATGCGTGTCGGCCGAGGTCAGCGCCGCATGCCCCATCCAGATCTGGGGCGAGGCCCAGCCGTCCAGCCCCGGATCCGGCGACACCGCCTGCCGGAACAGGGTCCATTGCACGCCGAAGGCTCGCCCGTCGGCGGCGGAGAGGTTGGCGGTCAGATACCACCATTCGATCCGGAAATCGGGATGCGGGCCGCGGTCGCGCGGGAAGGCGAAGCGCCGGCCTTCGACCACCGCCGAATAACCCTCCGCCGCCGCGCCCAGCCCGCCATAGCCCTGCGCCGCGGCCGGCCGCCCCAGCAGGGCGGCGGGCGAGGCCGCGCCCGTCACCGCCAGCGCGCCCAGCAGGCGCAGCGCGCGTCTGCGTCCCTCAGCGCTCATCGGCGAACACCTTGGCGAGCGCGGCGGGCGAGGTTCGCAGGAAGCCCGCCAGCGGGATCGCGGCGGCGAGTCCCGCCGCGGCGCCCGCCAGCGCGGCCAGCCGAAGCCAGTCCGTCGGGAACACATGCAGCGGCAGCCGCCAGCCGAAGGCCGCGACATTCACCACCGCCACCAGCGCCCAGGCCAGCGCCACCCCCAGCGGGATCGCCAGTATCGCGGTCAGCAGCGCGAGCCCCATGATCCGTCCCAGCTCCATCGCCGCGAGCCGCCGCCGGCTCGTCCCCATCGCCCAGACCGGCGCCGTCTGCGGCAGGCGGGCCGCCGACAGGCTCAGCAGCGAGGTCGCCAGCGCCAGCCCGGCCACCCCGAAGGTCAGCGCGTTCAGCGCGCCGGTCACCGCGAAGGTCCGCTCGAATATGCTTGAGGAGAGCCGCCTTATCGAGCCCTGTTCGAGCGCCGACACCCCCTCGGCTCCGTCGAGCGCGGTCGCGACCGCGGCGGCGGCCTCGGGCGGCGTGACGCGCAGGGCGTGGCGGCCGCGCTCGGCCTCCGGGATCCGTTCCGCGAGCGCCGCGTTGGAGAGCCGCGCCTGGCCCAGCGGGTTGCCGTAGTCGGCGAAGATCGCCGCGATGGGCAGCGCCGGTCCGCCCGGCAGGTCCAGCGGATCGCCAAGGCCCAGGTAGAGCCGCCGCGCCAGCTGTTCCGAGATCATCACGGCCTCTCCCCCCGCCACCCGGTCCCAGGCGCCGGGCGCCGCCGCCAGCAGCGGCCAGCGATCGCGCCAGGTGGCGTGATCGGCGAAGCCGCGCAATTCGACCGGCGCGCCGTCGAGCGCGGCGTCGGCCCGCCATTCGGGCAGATCGGCCGAGATCCGCGGATCGGCCGCGATCAGCGCGGCGAGCCGATCCTCGGCCCCCGGCTCGGCCTCCGCGTAGACCTCGGCGGCGAGGCGATCGTCCAGCCAGCTCTCGAAGGTCAGGCGAAACCCGTCGACCATGGAGCCGACGCCGACATTGGCCGCCAGCGCGATCATCAGCGCCATCAGCGCCAGCGAGAGGCCAGGCAGCTGCTGGCGCGCATCCGCCACCATCCAGCCGCCGAGCGGCCCCCAGCGCCGGTCGGACCAACCCTCCAGCCCCGCCAGCGCCAGCCCCAGCGCGGCGGGCAGCGCCAGGGCCGCGGCGGAGAGCAGCGCGCCGATCATCGCGAAACCGGCCACCAGCCCCTCCCCCCAGACCGCCAGCGCCAGCGAGGCCAGCGCGAACACCCCCGCCGCCACGGCCTGACGGGCGCGGGTGCGACGCGCGGCGGCGAACCACGCCTCGGGCCGGGCGCTTTCCAGCACCGGCATCCGCGCGGCTTTCCACAGCGCCCCGCCGGAGGCGACCGCCGCCCCCGCCACGCTCATCGCCAGCCCCCAGAGCCACCAGGAGGCGGGCAGCGACAAAGCATCGGGCGCCGGCGCGCCATAGAGCCCCCGCAAGCTCGCCGCCACATCCGGCAGCAGCGCGGCGGCGACCAGCGCCCCGCCCGCGATCCCCGCGACGCCCGCGATCAGGGCCAGCGCCAGCAGCTCCGCCCCCAGCGCCGCGCAGAGCGTCCAGGCCGGCGTCCCGCAGGCGCGGAGCGAGCGCATCAGCCCGCGCCGCTGCTCGAACGCCAGACCCACCGCGCCATGGGCGATGAACAGGCCGACCACGAAGGACAGAAGCCCGAACGCGGTTAAATTCAGATGAAAGCTCGCGGTCAGCCGGCCCGGATCCAGCGCGGCGCGCGACGCGGCGCGGCGAAGCTCGGGGGCGGTCTCGGCCAGCGGCGCGGCGGGCGTCTCCGCGTCGGGATCGAGCAGAAAGCGCGTCGCCCGCCCCTCCATCCCCGCCAGCGGCTGGGCGAAGCCGATGTCCATCACCAGCGTCCCCGGCGACACCGCGCCCGAGACCGCCAGCGGCGGCGTCAGCCCGCGTGGCGTCGCCAGCCGGTCGCCCGCCGCCGCGCCCAGATCGGCCAGCGTGCCGGGCGCGATCAGCGCGCGCCCCGGAGCCTGGGCGAAGGCGGCGTAGTCGGGCGCGGGGGCGGTGTCTTCGATCTCGTCGTCCGCCGGCCCGCCGAACAGCGCCAGCCCGGCGGCGGCGGGCAGCGTCACCGGCTCGACCCCGAGCAGGCGCAACCGCCGCGCCGCCGCCCCCTGCCCGACCGAGATCTCGGCGTCCACCACCGGGCTCGCCGCCCAGCCGGCCTGGCGCAGGGCGCCGAAGACCGCCGCTTCCGCCGGCCCGCCGCCCGAAGCGACCAGCGAGGGGAGCGCCGCCACCGTGATCGCGCGCGTCGCCGCCTCATAGGACCGCCGCGCCTCGGCGTTGAGCGCCTGCACCCCGATCCACAGCCCCGTCGCCGCCGCCAGCCCGGCCAGCGCCGCGGCCAGCAGCAACGGGCGCCGCCGCCAGTGGCTCGCAAGGGCGGCCAGCACCCAGAGGAAACCGCGCAGGCTCATGCGCGGCCCCCGGCGGGGCGTGCGCGCCGGCAAGCGTGCGGGGCGCATCCCCCGGCGATCGGCGCGGGGCGGCGCCCGGACGCGCCGCTCGAGGACGCGGCGGCCGAGGCGAGCCTGGGCGCGCCCCTGAAACCGGCGCCAGGCGCGGCCTCCCCCCCGCCTCCCGCCCGACGCCTCATTCCAGAACCCCCGCCCGCAGATGCGCCCGCGCGTCGAGGCGGGCGGCGAGGCGGGGCGAATGGGTGACCATCAGCAGCGCCGCGCCCGCCTCATGGGTCAGGCCCAGCAGGAGGTCGAGGGCGGCGTCGGCCGCCGCCTCGTCCAGCGCGCCGGTGGGCTCGTCGGCCAGCACCAGGCCGGGACGGACCGCCAGCGCCCGCCCGATGGCGACGCGCTGCTGCTGGCCGCCGGAAAGCTGCTCGGGATAGCGCCGCTCCAGCCCCGAAAGCCCGAGGCGCACCACCAGCTCCGCCGTCCACGCCCGGTCCTCGCGCCCCGCCAGCCGCGCCTGGAAGGCGAGGTTCGCGGCCACCGTCAGGCTCGGCGCCAGGTTGAATTGCTGGAAGACCAGCCCGATCCGGTCGCGCCGCAGCGCCGCCCGTCCGGCGTCGCGAAGGCCGGTCAGGGACTGCCCGGCGATCCGGACCTCGCCGCCATCCGCCGCATCGAGCCCGGCCGCGAGGTGCAGCAGCGTGCTCTTGCCCGAGCCGGACTCGCCGGTCAGCGCCAGGCTCGCGCCCGGCGCGAGGGTCAGCGACACCCCGCGCAACACCTCCACCGGCCCCTCGGGCGAGGCGTAGGTCTTTCGGAGATCGCGCACCGACAGGGCCGGGACGGCGACGGTGTGCGCCGGAGGATCAGGATCGAGAGGACGGGACAGGGAGGTCATGGCCCCGACCCTCGCGCCCCGTGGCCCCCCGCGCAAGCCGCAGGGCCGGCCCGGCCCCGCGGCGCATCCGCGCCAAGGGGCCGGGCGCGGCTCAGCGCGCGAGCCCCAGCGCCCGGATCGCCAGCACGCCGAGCGCGGCGGAGGACCCGGTGATGACCCCGCCCCAGAGGGTGTCGGCCGCCACCATCTGCCAGCTCCACCCCTTCAGGGTCGCCATGTTCACCCATTCGTAGGTGCCGTAGGCGAGCATTCCGAAGATCGCGCCGTTCAGCGCCGCCCGCGTCCAGCCGCCCCCCTCCGGCGCCAGCGCCGGCCAGGAGCAGAACCACAGGATCCCGCCCACGTAGAACAGATAGAAGATGCCGGCGACGCCGAGCTTGGGGTCCTCCAGCATGATGTGGCCGATATTCCGGTCGAACAGCCCCTTCATGAACAGCGTCAGCATGGCCACGTCGAGCACCAGAAACGCCGCCATCGTCGCCAGATAAAGCGCCACAAGCGTCATGCCGTCCTCCCCATTTTCCGCTCCCGCGCGGCCCGGTCGGCGGCGCGGCCCAGGGCTTGCGCGCCATGGTTTCGCTCAGAATTGGTCCGGTCAGAGCCACGGTCAAGGGCGGCGGGCGACGGGGGAGGCCGCGATCTCGTCCGGGCGGGAGCCGACCGCCGGCCCCCCCTCTCCGCCCCCCCTCTCCGCCCATCCCGCGCCGTCAGCCGGCGCGGGGGGCGAAGAGGTTGCGCGGCGGCCCGGCCGGGACCGGAACCGGGGCCGGCCGGGCCGCCTGGGGCCCGCGGCGCGTCACCAGCGCGAACATCGGCGGGGTGAAGTAGAAGCTGACCACGGTCGACAGCAGCACGCCCCCCGCCACCGCCATCGCGAAAGGCGGCCAGAACCCGCCGCCGCCGAGGATCAGCGGCAGGAAGCCCCCGAAGGTGGTGACGGTGGTCGAGACGATGTGGCGGGATGCGCCCAGCACGATCTCCGCCATCCGGTCGCGGTCGCCCGCGGCCGCGCCCGGGTCGGCCTGCAACGCCGTCATGATGATGATCGCCGCATTGATCGACACGCCGATGGAGCCGATGACCCCGATCACCGCCGTGATCCCGAACGGATATTGAAAGATCGCCAGCGCCAGGATCGACAGCCCCGCCGACAGAACCATCACCACCGTCGCCACCGCCGCCAGCCGAAAACTGTTGAAGGTCAGCACCACGGTGGCGATGGACAGGGTCACGATCAGCCCCAGCGGCGCCAGGAGGTTGGAGATGACCTCGTTCCTCGCATCGGAATCGCCGCCGACCTCCAGCCGGTAGCCCGGCGGCACGGCGAACCCCGCGCCGTCCAGCGCCGCCTGCGCCCGGCCCAGCGCCGCCTCGGGCAGCACGCCCCAGCGGACGAAGGCCTGCACGGTGTTGGTCCGCTGCCCGTCCCGGCGCGAGATGGCGCTTTCGGACGGAACCACCCGCATCGCGCCCAGCGCGCCCAGCGGGATCAGGTCGCCGGCGGGGGTCGCCACGTCGAAGGTCTCGACGAAGCCCGCGTCCGCCCGGTCGGCGGCGCCGACGCGGACCCGGACCGGCAGCTCCTCCGACCCCTCGACCATCGAGCCGCCGACGACCCCCTCCAGCGCCGCGTCCAGCTGCCGGGCGACCGACACCAGGTCGAGGCCTGCGAGCCGCGCCTTCTCCTCATCCAGCGCGAAGGCGAGTTTCGGAGCGCCCCCCTCCATCGTGGTGCGGGCCAGCGTCACGTCGGGGACCTGCGCCACGATGCGCCGGGCGGCGTCGCCGATCTCGCGCAGCACCGCCAGATCCGGGCCGACGAAGCGCAGCTCCACCGGCGCGTCCACCGGGGGGCCCTGCACCAGATCGCGCACGATGATCCGGGCGCCAGGCGCCGCGGCGCCGAGCGTGTCCTGCAGATGCGGGACGAGGCGCGCGGTGGCGGCGTTGGACTCGGTGGCGATCAGGGCGCGGGCGAAGCCGGGCGCGTTGTCCTGGTTCATCAGCATGTTGTAGTAGAACGACGGGGCGGAGGCCCCGATCACCCACACGATCCGCCTTATCCCGTTCTCGGCGTTCAGCGCGTCGGACAGCCGCTCCGTCACCCGCTCGGTCGCGGACAGGGAAGCGCCGGCGGGCATCTCCACGTCGATGTGGAACTGGTCGCGGTCCACGCCGGGGAAGAACTGGGGCGTCAGGCTGGGGAAGGCGAGAAAGCCCATCGCCGGCAGCGCCAGCGCCCAGGCGGCGGCGGGGCCCGGATGGCGCAGGGCGAGGCGCAGCGACCAGGCGAAGCCGCGGCCCAGCGCGCCGCCCGACATGCCGTTGGTCACCCAGCCCCGCGTGCGGCCGGAGGCGTCGCGGGGATCGGGCAGCATCCACCCGGCCAGCGCCGGGGTCACGGTCATGGCGATGACCAGCGACCAGATCAGCATGGCGATCACCGAAATCGCGATGGCCCCGACGAAATCCCCCGCAGGCCCCGGCAGCAGCACCATCGGCAGGAAGGCCAGCGCGGTCGTCACGGTCGAGGCGAGCAGCGGCGCCCCCAGCCGCCCCACCGCGTCGCCCACCGCATCAAGGCGGGACATGCCCTCCGCCAGCCGGCGCCGGATCTCGTCGGTCATCACGATGGCCGCGTCGACCAGCAGGCCCAGCGCCACGATCATCCCGGTCACCGACATCTGGTGGATCGGAATGCCCATGAAATTCAGCGTGGCAAGCGACGCGAGCCCCACCAGCGGCAGCACCGCCGCCACCACCAGCGCCGCGCGCAGACCCAGCGTCAGCAAGAGCACCCCCACCACCAGCCCGACGCCGACCGCCATGTTCAGGCCGACCTCCGCCAGCCGGTCCGCGGTGTAGCCGGACTGGTCGAAGATCAGCTCGTGACCCAGGCCCTCGGGCAACCCGGCCTCGTAGTCCTCCAATGCCGCGCGCACCGCAAGAATCCAGGCGTCGACCTGCCGCCCTTCCTCCATCTTCGCCGCCACCAGCACCGCGCGCCGCCCATCGAGCCGCGCGAGGCTCGGCGCCGGGACCCGCGCGGTCTTGGTCACCTCCGCCACATCCCCCACCCGCGCCGAGAACCCGGCGGCGTTCGAGGCGAGCGGGATTTCGCGCACCCGGTCGAGGCTGCGGATCTCGCCCCCCACCTCGATCAGCATGTCGGAGCCCTCGCCCCGCAGCCGCCCGGCCGAGACCTTGGGGTCCGCCGCCTCGATCGCCGCCGCGACCTGCGCCGCGCTCAGGCCCAGCGCCGACAGCGCGGTGGGGTCGACGGCGACCAGCACCTCCTCCTCCGGCGCCCCGAAGGAGCGGACCAGCGACACGCCGGAGACGGCGCGCAGCCGATCCTCCAGCGCCTCGGCGTAGCGGCCGAGCACCGCGTCCGAAATCCCCTCCCGCGTCGGATAGACCGCGGAGATCGCCGAGAACGCGCCGGTGCGGTCGTCGTCGAAATCCGGCTCCGGCACGCCCGGAGGCAGGTCCTTCGCCACGTCCGACAGCGCGTCGCGGATATCGGCCCAGGCCTCCGAGATCTCGGGCAGGTCGAGGAATTCCGACAGCTCCACCCGGATCGCGCTGATCCCGGCGGAGGAGGTGGAGGAGAGGGTCTTGATCGCCGCGATCTCGCGCAGCTCCGCCTCGATCTTCTCCGTGACCAGCGCCTCGACCCGGGCCGGGTCGGCGCCGGGATAGGGCGTGACCACGGTGGCGAAGAGGTTGGTGAAGCTCGGGTCCTCCTGCCGGCCGATGGTCAGGAAGGCGGAAGCGCCGGCGGCGATCACCACCAGGATGACCAGCGCGGTCAGCCGGGCTTCGCGGAAGAAAAGCGTGCGCATCGGGGGGCTCCGGCTCGGACTGCGGCGGGTCGGGTTGCGGGTCGGGGGCGAGGCTCAGCGCTCGGCGATCTGGTCGGCGGGGACGGCCGGCGGGGCGACCGCCGGGTCGACGCGCATGCCCGGCGCCACCTTGTGCGCGCCGGCGGCGACCACCAGCGCGCCGTCCTCCAGCGCGCCGCGCACGAAGACGCGCCCCTCCGCCACATGCAGCGCTTCCAGCGCGACGGCGCGGGCGACATGGCCGGTTTGATCGGGGACGGCGAGCAGCGCGGTCCACAGCCCCTTTTCGCCCTCGCGCAGCGCGGTCAGGGGCAGCCAGGCCCCCGCCTCCGCCCGCCAGTCGTCGGAGATCACCTCCACCGTGCGCCCGAAGGCGACCGACTGGCCGGGCTCCAGCAGCAGGTCCAGCAGCGCCGCGCGGGTGCGGGTGACGGGGTCGATGTCGGGGCGCAAGGCGGCGACGGCGGCGACGAGGCGGACGCCGTCGGCTTCCACTTCGACCAAAGCGCCGGGGAAGAGGCGCGCCGCCGCGTGTTCCGGCAGCCCGACGCGGACCCTCGGGCGGTCGCTCTCGATCAGCTCCGCCACCGGGGTTCCGGCGGCGATCACCGCGCCCTCGTCCGCATGGCGGGCCGCGATCTCGCCCGCGAAAGGCGCGCGCAGTTCGGCATGGGCGAGGTCGATGCGGGCCGCGGCCAGCCCCGCATCCGCCTGCCGGATCGAGGCGGCGATGCGGTCGGTCTCAGCGCGCGCCTCGTCCCAGCGCTGGTCGGAGGCGAAGCCGCGGTCGCGCAGCGCCTCCTGCCGGCCGGCGGTGCGCCCGGCGAGATCGGCCTCAGCCTCCAGCATGGCGCGCTGGGCGGTCAGTTCGTCGATGCGCGCCTCGGTGCGCAAGGTGTCGAGCCGGGCGAGCAGCGCCCCCTTCTCCACCCGCGCGCCCTCCCGCGCCGCGACCTCGACCACGGTTCCGGCGATGTCGAAGGCCGCCTGGACGCGGCGCGCGGGCTCGACCACGCCGAGGCGCCGGGTTTCGACCTGAA
>NZ_JBSRTQ010000157.1:0-9472 GCF_055129145.1 Albimonas sp.
GCCGGAGGCGCGCCCCTAAAAGAGCGCCGGAGGCGCGCCCCTAAAAGAGCGCCGGAGGCGCGCCCCTAAAAGAGCGCCGGAGGCGCGCCCCTAAAAGAGTGCCGGAGGCGCGCCCCTAAAAGAGCGCGGGCGGTGCGCCTCCAAGAACATCGCCGGAGGCGCGCCTCCGAAAACACCGCCGGAGGTTCGCCTCTCGAAACGCGCCAGCCGCGCGCGGTTGAAAAACGCGCCGGCGGCGCGCCGCTCGAAACGAACCGCGCCGACGGGCGCCGGGTTCGCCCGATCGCGGCGCCGACCCGACATTGACGCCGCCCTGCGCACCATGAACAAAAGGCCCCGAGGCGCGGGCGGGTTCCGTCGCGCGCGACATCCATGACGACGACGCCGCCCGGCGCGCCCCCCGCGCAAGGGCCGGCGACGGGGAGAAGACCATGGCCGATCCGCTGCTGTTCACGCCGCTCGCCCTGCGCGAGCTGACCCTGCGCAACCGCGTCGCGGTGCCGCCGATGCTGCAATACGTGGCCGAGAACGGGTTTCCCACCGACTGGCACCTGATCCAGGTCGGCCGCTTCGCCGCCGGCGGGGCGGGCCTCGTCTTCGTCGAATCCACCAAGGTCGAGCGGCGCGGCTGCGGCACGCTGGGCGACATGCTGATCTCGGACGACGCGCATATTCCGCATCACGCCCGTCTGGTCGCCGCGATCCGGAACCATGGCGCGCGGGCGGGCCTGCAGCTTGGCCATTCCGGGCGCAAGGCGCGGGGTCAGCGCCCGTGGGAGGGCCGCGGCCCGCTGGAGCGATCGCCCGAGATCGCGGATTGGGACGCATGGGAGCCCGTCGCCCCCTCCGCCATCGCCTACGGAAACTGGCCGGTTCCCCGCGCGCTGGAGCGGTCCGAGATCGCCGCCCTCGTCGAGGCCTGGGGCCAGGCCGCCCGTCGCGCCGATGAGGCGGGCTACGAGGCGCTGGAGATCCACGCCGCCCACGGCTACCTGCTGCACTCCTTCTTCAGCCCCGAGGCCAACCGGCGCGAGGACGACTACGGCGGGTCGGAGGCGAACCGCATGCGTTTCCTGCTCGAGGTCGTCGAGTCGGTCCGCGCCCACTGGCCGGATGAAAAGCCGCTGTTCATGCGCTGCTCGGTCGAGGACGGCGCGGGGCTGGGGGCGGCCGAGCATATCCGCCTCGCCCGCGCCGCGAAGCCGTTGGGGGTGGACGTCATCGACTGCTCCAGCGGCGGGCTGACCCCGGCGCCGCCCAAGCTCGACCGCCTCAACCAGTACGGGTTCCAGGTGCCGAGCGCGGACGCCATCCGCCGCGGCGCGGACATCATGACCATGGCGGTCGGCATGATCATCCACCACGACCAGGCCGAGAGCATTCTTCAGGCCGGTTCGGCCGATCTGGTGGCGATCGGGCGGGAGTTCCTCAACAACCCGGCCTGGGCGATGGATGCGGCGCAGAAGATGGGCGTGGACCCGGCCGCGGCCTTCGGGCTCGCCCCGCCCCAGATCGGCTGGTGGCTCGAGCAGCGCGCCGCCCGCGACATGGGCTGCCTGCCCTCGACCTGGGAGAACGGCCTCGCCGCCGAGGGCAAGTCTTGAGCGGGCAGGGGGCCCGCGGGAACCGGCCATGTCTTCTCCGAGGGGGCGGAGAGCGGTCGCCGCCGCTGTCGGACGCGTCTGGCATCGCGCGCGGCGCGATCGTGCCGGCGAGGTCCGCCGGGCGCGGGGGCTGAATGACGCTCGATGCGCTGAAGGCGCATCCCGAGCCGATCTCGTCGCCCGCCTGTTCCAGACGGTGAACGATCCGGGCATGCGGCGGCGGATCGCAAGGCGCTCTGAGGGGTCCGAGGCGGCGCGCTCTGAGGGGCGCTTCCGCTCCGGAGCCTGCGTCGGGAATCCGCGCGCCTCGCCACCCGCGCGCACGCTCCAACGCGCCGCGGGCGGCACGCGCCGGCCGGGCGGTCCCTGCGCGCGGCGCTTCCTCCGCCGGACCCATGTCCGGACCTTTCCATGTTGCGGCGCCCGGCGGACTTGCGCGGCCCGGGCGCGCATGCCACCCCAAGGCCCTGTTTCAAGACGGAGGGGCGACGGATGGACATGGGGCTCGACGCGTTGGGCTGGGCGGCGCTGGCGCTGGCGCTGCTCGGCACCGGGGTGGTGGCGGGCGTGCTCGCCGGCCTGCTGGGCGTCGGCGGCGGCATCGTCATCGTGCCGGTGCTGTCCTGGCTGTTGGCGCTGGTCGCGTTTCCCAGCGAGATGACCCAGCATCTCGCCGTCGCCACCTCGCTCGCCACCATCATCCCGACGTCGATCTCGTCCGCCCGTTCGCATCGCAAACGCGGCTCGGTGGACATGGCGCGGCTCCGGCTCTGGGCGCCGGGCGTGATCGCGGGCGCGCTGGCGGGGGGTTTGCTCGCCAGGTTCGTCTCGGGCGACGCGCTCAGGCTGGTGTTCGGCGTGGTGGCGCTGCTGGTGGCGATCAACATGGCGATGCCCAGACAGATCCGCGCGGCCGAGACCCCGCCGACCGGCAAGCCCGCCAACTGGTCCATCGCCGGGGTCATCGGCCTCTTCTCGTCGATGATGGGCATCGGCGGCGGCACGCTGGCGGTGCCGGTGCAGAGCTCGGTCGGGATCCCGATCCGCACGGCGGTGGGCACGGCCGCCGCGCTGGGGCTGCTGATCGCGGTGCCGGGCACGCTCGGCTTCATCTGGGCGGGCTGGGGCGTCGAGGGGCTGCCGCCGCTGTCGCTGGGCTATGTCAGCCTGCCGGCGGTGGCGCTGATCGTGCCGACGACCTGGGTGTTCGCGCCGCAGGGGGCGAAGCTCGCTCACAAGGTCGACCAGGCGCTGCTGCGGCGGCTGTTCGCGCTGTTCCTCGCCATCACCGCGGCGCGGATGCTCTGGTCGGCGCTGAGCTGAGATATCCTGGGCATCCCCGGCGAGACGCCTTGCGGAGCCGGAGGCGCCGCGACGGCCGGCGCGCCGGCGTCGGCGGAACGCCCGCGGCGCCTTCGCGCAGGGCCTACGCCCGGTTCGCGGCGAGGTCGGAGGCGATGGCCCGCGCGCTCTCGGCCGCCTCCAGACATTGGGCGAGGAGCGGGCGCATCCGCTCCCCGAGCGGCGTCAGATGGCTGCCGCCGCGCTCGCGCCGCAGAAGCGCGCCGCCGAGTTCCGCCTCCAGCAGCTTCACCGCCCGGGTCAGGGCCGGCTGGGTGACGTGGCAGGCCTCCGCCGCGCGGGTGAAGTTCCGGGTCCGCGCGACGGCCAGGAAATACCGGATCTGGTGCATCTCCATCGGACGGGCCTCCGCTGCGCGACGCGGCGGATGATGCCCGTCCGGCGGGCCCCGGTCGAGAGCCCCGCCTCTCAGATCCCGCGCAGACGGATCACGATCACGCACACCACGCCGAAGATCACGTGACCGGCCAGCGAGGCCCAGGCGAGCGGGATGAAGCCCAGGAAGGCCGGCAGCCCGGCGATCAGATGCGCCATGACGAAGAGCGCGAAGACCCAGAGCCCGACCCCGAAGCCGATGGCGACCGCCCATCAGGGCAGGAACGGCGTCGCGATCCGCGCGATGGGCCGGGCGACGAAGAGGTAGCCCAGCGGGTAGAACACCACGCCGACCACGAAATGGATGATTTCGGCGATGAAGCGGCTGTCGAGCCCGAACACCGACTGCACCAGGGCCGCGGGCTCCAGCGGGCCGCCGACGAGGAACGGGGTGATCCCCCGCGCCCAGACCTCCCAGGAGAGATCGGCGGCGAGGCCGGCGAGCAGCACGGTCGCCCACATCGCGGCGTCGATGCGCGGGGTCAGGGGGGCGGCTCTGGTTTGCGGCGGCCGGGAAGCGGCGTGCGGCGGCATGGCGGGGCTCCTAGTGCGATCAGGCGATGCGCGGGGCCGGCGGGAGCCGGAGGGCGCCGGACCAGCGTGCCGGGAACGCTGCGTCTGGTCCAATGCCGAACGGTTATGGAAACCGCCCGGAGCCGCCATTTCCGGCGTCCCGATTCGCTCAGGCCCCCCCGTATCTCCGTCGACCGCGAACCCGACGCGCCGCCGGTCCGCTTCATTCACGTCGCGTTCTAGGACTCATCCGTCGGATATTCGCATGTCATCGAGAATCGAAATCAACTCCCGATTGAATCGACCCGCCGCCTCATACATCACCCAATGCCCGACGCCCTCGATCACCCGCACCGGCGCCTCGGGGTCGAGCGTCGCCATGATCCCGCGATTCTCCGCCATCGGGGCGGCGATCACGTCATGCTCCCCCCAGATCGCGCCGAGCCGGGTGCGGCCGCGGCCGGGGGCGAGGATCTCGTCGGCGCCGAGCAGATCCTCCATGGCGCGGATGCGCAGGCGGAACGCCTCGGCGTTGGCGGCCTGCATCGCGACCAGGCCGTCGTCGATCAGCCCGGGATCGCGCAGCATCAGCGCCTCGAGATTGTTGCGATGGGCGGCGGCGCGTTCGGCCGGATCGGCGGCGCGCCGCCAGCTCTCCAGCCGGTCGCGGACCGAGGTCCCGGACCCGAAGCGGGCGGGGCCGACCAGCACCAGCCGCCCGATGCGGTCGGCGGGCTCGGCCATGGCCAGAGCGGCTGCGGACGAGGTTCCGAACGAGAAAGCCGCGACGTCATACGCGCCGTCCGGGACCAGCGCCGCCATGCCCTTGCGCAGGATCCAGGCGATCCGCGCCACGGTCTGGGGGGCGTCGAGGTCCGGGCTCTCGCCGGCGCCGGGCAGGTCGACGGCGATGACCCGCCGGGTCCGGTTCAGCGGCCCGATATTGGCGAGCCAATGGGTCCAGGAGCCGGAGCCGCCATGCAGCAGCAGCAACGGGCGTCCCCCGCGGCGCTCGCGGTCGCCCATCCCCGGCTCGGGCGCCGCCCAGTCGCGCCATACCGCGCCGGGCACGCCGCCGGGGGCTTCGCGCCGCGTCGCCCGCGCCTCCAGCGCGTCGCGCAGCGGGATCGCCGCGCCCGGAGGCGGGGCGTCGTCGTCCGAGGTTTCGACGGTGTGATCTGTAGCGATTTGAGACGACATTCCAAGCGTTCCGGACTGTTCAAGACAGCGCAGATCCTAGACCCGACGAAATCTCCGGGCCAGCGCCATCAATGTTGCGCAATCGCAAGATGAGCTGGCGCATGATGCGGGAGCCGCGTAGTTTTTGACTTGGCATCCCCATGGTCGCTAGACAGGTCCCCGCATCGGTTTCGTCGGAACCTGCGCCACGATCAGGGGGCGTGCGGCCGGCGTTTGCGACAAGGAGCGATCGTGAATGGCGGGCCGGGGCGACAGCAAGGGCACGCGCAAGCGCGCTGACCTCCGCAAGGAGGAGATCGTCTCCATCGCCGCCGAGGTCTTCGCGGCCAGGGGCTATCATGGGGCGACGCTGCGCGACATCGCGGACCGGGCGGGGCTGACCAAGGCGGCGCTCTACTATCACTTCCCCGACAAGGCGCAGATCTTCGAGATGGTGGTGATGACCCGTCTCGTCGCGCTCAACGCCGACGTCTCGGCGGCGGTGGCGGCGGCGGGCGACGACCCCATCGCCCGGCTCTTCGCCTTCTTCGACGCCGCCGCAGCCCGGATCGACGCCGATCCCTCCGGCTGGATCGCGTCGTCCAACGCCTTCTGGACCCTGCAGGAGATGCGCAAGCGGGGCGAGATCCGCGTCGCGCTCGAGAATTTCGAGCGGTTGCTGCGCGACGCCCTGCGCGACGGCCATGCCGGCGGCCTGATGGCGGACGGGGACACCGCGCTGCTCGGGCGGCTGCTGGTGTCGTCGCTCGACGTGATCCCGCGCTGGATGAACGCCGAAGGGCCATTGAACACGCGTCAGATCATGCGACGATACCTGCGATTCATCCTGGGCGGCGCGCTGACCGAAGCCGGACGCGCGCGCCTGGCCGAGGTTCAGACCGGAGACGTCGCATGACCCCCACACCTGGTTCCACCCCCGCCCAGCCCGGCCCCGGGCGCTTTCACGGCAAGACCGCGCTGATCACCGGCGCCAGCCGCGGCATCGGCGAGGCGGCGGCCCGCGCGCTGGGGGCCGAGGGCGCCGCGGTGGTGCTCGCCGCCCGCTCCGCCGCCGAGATCGGCAGGATCGCCGCCGAGATCCGCGACGCCGGCGGCCGGGCCGAGGCTGTGACCTGCGACGTGGCGCGGCTCAGCGACATTCAGGCCGCCTGCGCGCTCTGCGTCGCCACCTTCGGCGCGCTCGACATCCTGGTGAACAACGCCGGCATGATCGAGCCGATCGCCGACATCGCCGAGGCCGATCCCGATGAGTGGTCCCGCGCCATCGACGTCAACGTCAAGGGCGTGTGGTTCGGCCTGCGCGCAGCCCTGCCGCTGATGGCGGCGCAGGGCTCGGGGGTGGTGGTCAACATCTCGTCGGGCGCCGCGACCGCGGTGCTGGAGGGGTGGAGCGCCTATTGCGCCTCCAAGGCCGCGGTGCTGTCGCTGACCAGATCGGCGCATCTGGAATACGCGGCCCGCGGCGTGCGGGTGGTCGGGCTCAGCCCCGGCACGGTGGCGACCAGGATGCAGCGGGTGATCGGCGCTTCTGGGGTCAACCCGATCAGCCAGCTGGACTGGGAGGCGCATATCCCGCCCGAATGGGCCGGGCGCGCGGTGGCCTGGCTCTGCACGCCGGAGGCCGCTTCCTACGACGGCGGCGATTTCTCGCTGAAATCCGAGGAAGGGCGTCGCGCGGTCGGGCTGATCTGACCGGCCCGGACGCTTCGCGGACCTTCGGGTCCGCGGTTACCTTTCCTTAGGAACGTTCCTTCACCCTGCGGCGGTTGGCGATGTCCGGCCCCTGCGCGGCCGGCCCCGGCCTGCGCGTCTCCCGGCCTGCGCGTCGCCGAACGGCGCCCCTGGGGAAAGACAAGGGCGTCCTGGGAAATGATCATGAACCGGAGCGACATATCGCGCCTCGCGGCCCTGTCGACGCTGCTGGTCATCCTGACCTCGGCGGTTGTGGGGGCGATGCTGCTGCTGGGCATGTCGGCGACGCTGCGCGAAGGGCAGCTCAAGCAGGCGCAGGGCGACCTGACCGCCGCGCTCGAGGCGTTCTCCAGCCGGGTGGCGACGCTGCGCCGTCAGACCCTCGCGCTCGCCGGGACCCCGCCGGTCCGCGGCATTCCCGCCGCCCAGGCCCATGGCGGGATCGATCCCCGCGACGGCTCGACCGAGGCGCAGTGGAAAAGCAGGCTGGCGGAGATCTTCGCGGCCTATCTCAAGGCCAACGACGACGTCCTTCAGGTCCGCTATGTCGGCGTGGCCGACGGCGGCCGCGAACTGTTGCGGATGGAGCGGGACAAGGTCACCGGAGCGCTCTTCCGGGCCGACGATTCGACGCTGCAGCGCAAGCGCGACCGATATTACTACCGCCAGGCGATCTCCTACCCCACGAGCCGGACCTACGTCTCCGACATCGATCTCAACGTCGAGAACGGCGTGGTCCAGACGCCCTACGCGCCGACGCTGCGCGTGGCGTCGCCGATCGACGACGAGGACGGAAAGCGGGTCGGCCTGGTGGTGATCAACGTCGACGCGGAGCGGCTGATGAACCGGATCGGCGAGCACGCTCCCGAAGGCGCCCGCCTGCATCTGACCAACGAGCGGGGCCACTACCTGATGCGCCCCGACATGAACCATGTGATGAGCCTGCTTCCCGCCACGGAGCGCAACGCCGCGGTCGACTGGCCGGAGCTCGCGCCGCTGTTCCGGCCCGACCTCAATCCGGGCCGCGATGCGGCCGGCCCGGGCCGGATCGGCCGTGTGACCTCCCTGATCCGGAAAGACGACGTGGTCCACGCGGCCACGGTGGTGCTGAACCCCGAAGCGCCGCAACGGCGGCTGGTGGCGGTGGTGGTGACGCCGAAGGCGGAGGTGTTTCACGAGATCTGGCGCTATCGCCCGCAGGTGCTGGCCATGGCCGGCGGCTTCGGGCTGATCCTGCTGGGGGCGGGCGCGGCCTTCTTCCTGTCCCGCACCCTGTCGCGCAGCATGGGCCTGCTCGCGGCCGCCGCCGACCAGCTGTCCGAAGGCGCCTCGTCCGAGACCATCGACTGGCCCAACCCGCGGATCGAGGAGGTCGCGCGCCTGAACCGGGCCCTGCGCCACCTCGCCGATGCGGTGCACGACCGCGAGGCGCGGCTGACCGAACGGGAGGCCAAGCTGCGCGCCATCATGGACAGCACCCCCGGCGGCATCATCTCGATCGACGCCGAAGGCCGGATCGAGAGCGCCAACGCCGCGGCGCTGGAGATGTTCGGCTACGACGAGGCCGAGCTGATCGGGCGCAACGTCTCCCTGCTGATGCCCGCCCCGGACCGCGACGCCCATGCCGGCTACCTCGCCCGCTATTTCCGAACCGGAGAGCGGCGGATGATCGGCATCCCGCGCGAAGAGCTCGCGCTGCGCCGCAACGGCGAGGTGTTTCCGATCGAGCTGGCGGTGTCCGAGCAGGTGCGCGACGGCCGGCACGCCTTCACCGGCATGGTCGCCGACCTGAGCGACCAGAAGCGGGTGGACCGGATGCAGCGCGATTTCGTGTCCACGGTCAGCCACGAGCTGCGCACGCCGCTGACCGCGATCAAGGGCGCGCTGGATCTGATCGGGTCCGGCGCGCTCGGCGCGGGGCCGCCGGTCTGGGCCGACATGCTGGCGCTGGCCCGCAAGAACTCCGAGCGGCTGGTGCGGCTGGTCAACGACATCCTCGACCTCGACCGGATCTCGTCGGGCCGGATGCAATACGCCTTCACGCTGGAGACGCTGGGCGACCTCGTCGAAAGCGCGGTGGCCGAGAACCGGCCGATGGCCGAGGCGCGGGGCGTGTCGGTGACGCTCGCCACCCGGCCCGCGCCGACCGCGCTGGTGCGGGCGGACCGCGACCGGATCCTGCAGGTGCTGGCCAACCTTCTGTCCAACGCCGTCAAGGTCACCCCGGCCGGCGAGACGATCCGGGTCGACGCCGCCGCGATCGACGGCGGCTGGCGGATTTCGGTGACCGATGCCGGAACCGGCGTGCCCGCGGCGTTCCACGACCGCATCTTCGGCAAGTTCTCGCAGAGCGACAGTTCGGATTCGGCCCGGCGCGGCGGCAGCGGGCTTGGCCTCCACATCTCCAAGGCCATCGTCGAGGCGCATCAGGGCCGGATCGGATTCGACAGTCCCCCGGGGCGGGGGGCTTCGTTCTGGTTCGAACTGGCGGACAGCGGCCTCGTCTGGCCGCAGGACGAGGCGCCTGACGACGCCGGAGCGCCCGGGCGGGACCCATTGCGGGATCGCGCCGAAGACCCGGCGCCCGAAGCGTCGCCGCCCGCCTCCCCCGCTCCCGGCCCAGGCGCCATCGAGGGCTCCGCGCCGCCGCCTCGCGCAGCGATCGGCCGCTGAGCCGGCCGCGTTTCGGATCTCGCGCCCGTGCCGCCGCGCGCCGGGCCGACGGC
>NZ_JBSRTQ010000158.1:0-9122 GCF_055129145.1 Albimonas sp.
CCCGGCGGCCTGAGCTCAGGCCCTGCGGCGGCGGCGGGCGACGAGCCCCAGCCCCGCCAGCCCCATGGGCAGCAGCGCGGCGGCGGCGGGCAGCGGCACCGCGGCCTCGACGCTGGAGGCGGTCACGACGCCCCAGACGATGTTGCCACGCTCCGAAAGATCTTGGGCGGGAGTGTATCCGTAGGCCGCGGTCACGCCATCGGTGGAAGCGGAGGAGGCCGCGTAGTTGTTGACGTAGTAGGCGTAGATATAGCCGTTCGAGTTGCTGTAGCTCTGGGCCAGGCCGATCGAGCAGGCGGTCTCGCTCGAGCAGCCGAAGGTCAGGGTCGGATCGCTGTCGATCGCGAAGCCCGGCTGGTCGACCAGAACGGTGCTGAGCAGGAAGCTCCCGAAATTCCCGAGGTTTCCGATCAAAGCGGACGGAAAGCTCGCGGTCTCGCAGCTTCCGTAGGCGTCGGCGCAGGCGCCGTCGACCAGCGTCAGGTCATAGAAGGCGCTGTTGTATTCGATGTTCTTGACGCCGGTCAGCTTGCCGCCGTCGATCATCAGGGTGAACGCCGAGACCGGAGAGGCGGCGACGAGCGCCGTGGCGGCGAGGGCGACGGCCGCGAGGGCCCTGGAACGCAATGACATGGTTTCTCCTGCCCGAAGGCGACGCGCGTGATGCTGAACGAACGCTCGTCAATTAGCCGCGCCGGTTTTTCCTGTCATCGAAAACTGTGCGCAATACTGCAATGACGTCACGGAACAACCCCTTGCGCCGGGGCCGCGCCTGGACGACCAAAGCCGCAGGTCAATCCGGAGGAGGCGCACGGCATGTGGGTTTGGGCATATCTGCTGATCGCCATCGTGGGCGAGGTCGTGGGCACCGCGGCGCTGCGCTCGGCCGAGGGGTTCACCCGCCTCGGCCCCTCGTTGATCGTGGTCGCGGGCTATGCGGTGGGGTTCTTCTTCCTGTCGCTGACCCTGCGCGTGGTCCCTGTGGGCGTCGCCTATGCGATCTGGTCAGGGGTGGGCACGGTGCTGATCACCCTGATCGGCTGGGTCGTCTTCGGCCAGAAGCTCGACCCCCCGGCGATGGTCGGCATCGGGCTGATCGTGGCCGGCGTGGTGGTGGTGCAGAGTTTTTCGAACGCCTCGCCCCACTGAGCTAACCCAGCAGCAGCGGCCAGATCAGGCCGGGCGCGAGCTCGGCCAGCATGCCGACCCCGATCAGCGCCCGCGCGCCGACGCCGTGGAAGCGTCGCCACAACAGGACGGTCAGCGCCCCGCAGACCGCGATCTCCACCATCCCCACGATATGGCCGTGATGGGCGGGGTTCCAGTAGCTCAGCGGGCTGCGGAACACCCAGTCGGTCAGCGGCCAGAAATGCGGGCGCGCGTCGGAATGGTGCAGGGGGAAATCGAAGGCGAGGTGCACAAGCCCGGCCCCCGCGAACACCGCCAGCACCCCGCGCCGCGTCGCCAGCGCCACGGCCAGCAGCAGCCCCCAGATCGGGATCGAGTTGTCGATCCGAAAGATCCCCTGCCAGAGGGCGGAGACGTAGTCCTGGCGAAAGATCTGCTCAGGCGTGCGGCCCTGCACGACCTTGGCCCAGCCGATCAGCGCGAACAGGCTGAGGTCGGGCGCGAAACCCCCGGCCAGCGCCGCGAGGTTGCGGGCCCGCGCCCCCGGGCGGGCGAAGGCGGCGACGGCGAAGATGATGTGCGCGGGCGTGTTCACCGCGCGATCCAGACACGGATCCGGGGCGAACTCAACTTTAGATTGCGCGGCGCGCTAGCCCCGCCCCGCCAGCGCGGTCAGCGCCCCGGCCCCGATCAGGGATCCGCCGCCGATGCGCTCGGCCCAGGCCATGGCGCCGGGGCGGGCGAAGCGCGCGCGCATCTCGCCCGCGGCCAGCCCCCAGATCACCGCGTTGATCGCCCCCAGCGTGGTGAAGGTCGCCACCAGGATCGCGGCCTGGGGCAGGTAGGGCGCGGCCGGGTCGATGAACTGCGGCGCAAAGGCCACGAAGAACACCAGCCCCTTGGGATTCAGCAGCGTGACGAGGAAGGCCTGGCGGAACATCCGCGCCCGGCCGGCGGGCGCGCGCAGGATCCGCGCCTCGGGCGCATGGGCCCCGCCGCGCGAGGCCATCAGCATCCGGACGCCCAGCCAGACCAGATAGGCCGCGCCGGCGAATTTCACGACGGAGAACACCAGTCCCGAGGCCGCCATCAGCGCCCCGAGGCCCAGCAGCGAGGCGGAGGTGGCGATCAGGTCGCCCAGCGTCACCCCCGGCGCGGTGGCGACGACGGATCGCCGCCCCTCGCCCAGCGCGAAGCCCACCACCAGCATCACCGTCGGCCCGGGGATCGCCACCAGCACGGCGGAGGCCGCCGCGAAACTCAGCCAGAGCCCGATTTCCATGATGCGCCGCCTCCCGATTCCGCGTTGGAACCGATCAAAGACAGGGCGCCGACGTCTCGGCAAGCCCCGTCTCCGCCCGCGCCCCGACCGGGCCTCCGAGCGCCAGCGGCCTGCCTGCGCGTCCGCGCAGGGGCGGAGGCCCCGGCCTCCGCCGTGCGCCGTCAGGCGCGCAGGGCCGCGCGCCCCGACCCGCGTTCTAGCCGTCGGCCTTGCGCAACGCCGCCAGCAGCTCGACTCCAGCATAGCCGTCGGGAACCAGCCCGCGCGAGGCCTGGAAGTTCCGCACCGCCTTGCGCGAATTCGGCCCGATGATCCCGTCCGCGCCCTGGGTGTCGAAGCCGAGCCGGGTCAGCCGCTCCTGCATCTCCACCCGCTCGGTCCGCGACAGGGGCTTGTCGTCCCGCGGCCAGGCGCCCTGGATGCCGGGCCCGCCCTCGATCCGCCCGGCCAGCAGCGACACCGCCAGCGCATAGGAGGTGGCGTTGTTGTAGCGCAGGATCACCCGGAAATTGGGATAGGCGGCGAAGGCCGGGCCGCGCGCGCCCGCGGGCTCGATGATCGCCACCGCGTCCGCCGCCGGCAGCGCCCGCCCGTCGACGCCGGTCACGCCCATCGCCGACCAGGTGGCCGCCGTCTGACGCGTGTCCGCATCGGCCATCGCGTGGTCGAAGCCGGAAGGCAGCCGCACCTCGATCGCCGTCGGCGCGCCCATGGTCCAGCCGAACTTGCCCAGGTAATTCGCGGTCGAGGCCAGCGCGTCCGCCGCATCCGCCGACCACAGGTCGCGGCGCCCGTCGCCGTTGTGGTCGACCGCATAGGCCTCGAGGCTGGTCGGGATGAACTGGGTATGCCCCATCGCCCCCGCCCAGGAGCCGACCATCCGCGTCGCGGTCACGTCGCCCTGCTGGATGATGCGCAGGGCGGAGATCAGCTGCTCCTCCGCGAAATCCTTGCGCCGCCCGTGCCAGGCCAGCGTCGCGAGACTCTGCACCACCGGGATGTCGCCGTAATTCTGGCCGAAGGCGCTCTCCATCCCCCAGATCGCCAGCACCGCCTCGCGGTCGACGCCATGGCGCGCCTCGATCTGGTCGAGCAGCGCGCGCTTGGCGGCGGCGAGCTCGCGCCCCCTGGTCACCCGCGTGTCGGAGACGGCGCTGTCGAGATATTCCCAGATCGGGCGGGAGAATTCAGGCTGGTAATTGTCCAGCTCCAGCACCTTGTCGTTCACCGTGACGCCGGCGAAGGCCGAGTCGAAGATGTCGGGCCGGATGCCGGCGGCGAGCGCGCGGGCGCGGAAGCCCATGCGCCATTCGGCGAAGGTCTGGTCCTCCGCCGCCGGGGCCTGCACCGCGGGCGGCGTGCCGCGCGGCGGCGGCGGCGCTTCGGCTGAGGCGCAGCCCGCCGTGGTCGCGGCGATCAGAATCGCGCCCATGCGGGCGCGACGGGTCAACAGTCGGGACATTCCGCCTCCGTTTTGGCTCGATCGGCCCCGGCGCGCGCGCCCGCGGGATCGGGCGCGACCGGGGGGCCGGCTCGCGGCTAATCTAGCGCGGCGCGGAGTCCGAAAAAAGGCGCTCGCGCTTGTGCCGCTGTGCGAAACGCGCGAAGCATTCGGACAAAGACGAACCCATGGAGGAGACGAGCATGAAGGTCAGCGAAGCGGTCGCCAAGCGGATTTCCGCCCGGGCGTTCCTGCCCGACCCGGTGCCGGACGCGGTGATCCGGCGGGTGCTGGAGAAGGCGGCGCGCGCCCCCTCGGGCGGCAATCTGCAGCCCTGGATCGTGTCGGTGCTCAACGGCGCGAAGCTGGACGAATTCCGCGCCCTCGCGGCGAAGCGGATGGAAGAGACCGACGCCCAGGGCGAAGGTTTCGAATACAAGGTCTATCCCGACAACCTGCACGAGCCCTACCGCTCGCGCCGGTTCCGCGTCGGCGAGATGATGTACGAAAAGCTGGAGATCGAGCGCGCCGACAAGGCCGGCCGCCTCCGGTGGTTCGCCAACAACTACCGCTTCTTCGGGGCCCCCGCCGCGCTGTTCCTGCATGTGGACCGGCGGATGAACGCGCCGCAGTGGTCGGACCTCGGCATGTTCCTGCAGACCACGATGCTGCTCTTCCAGGAGGAGGGCTACGACACCTGCGCGCAGGAGGCCTGGGCCCGGCTGCACGAGACCATCGACGCCTTCACCGGCGCCCCCGCCGACACCATGGTGTTCTGCGGTCTGGCGATCGGGAAGATCGACCCCGAGCACAAGGTCAACCGCCTCTATTCCGAGCGCGCGCCGCTCGACGAATGGGTGCGGTTCCTCTGACCGGAAACCGGGCGGGCGCCGGCGTCGGCGCCCGCCCGCGGCCTCACCGGGTGATGATCTCCGGCCCCATGAAGTAGGTGGGCATCCAGGTCGACATCGCCGGGATGTAGGTCACCATGATCAGGAAGATGAAGAGGATGCCCAGCCACGGGGCCGCCGCCTTCACCACGTCCCACATCGGCATCCCCGCCACCCCCGAGGTGACGAAGAGGTTGAGCCCGACGGGCGGCGTGATCATCCCGATCTCCATGTTCACCACCATGATGATGCCCAGATGGATCGGGTCGATCCCGAGGCTGAGGGCGATGGGGAAGACCAGCGGGGCCACGATGATGATCAACCCCGAAGGCTCCATGAACTGACCGCCGATCAGCAGGATCACGTTGACGATCACCAGGAACATGATCGGCCCGAAGCCCGCATCCAGCATCGAATTGGCGATGGCCTGCGGGATCTGCTCATCGGTCAGCACGTGCTTGAGGATCAGCGCGTTGGCGATGATGAACAGCAGCGTCACCGTCAGCTTGCCGCCGTCGAAGAGGGCGTCGCGCGTGTCGGGATGCACCCAGGCCGTGACCAGCGTCCAGGGCTTGCGCCAGAACGGGATCGGGCCGTCGGGACCGCGCAGCGGCCCCATGTCCCTGTAGATGAAGTTGGCGATCAGGAAGGCGTAGATCGCCGCCACCGCCGCCGCCTCGGTCGGCGTGAACACGCCCCCGTAGATGCCGCCGAGGATGATGACGATCAGGAACAGCCCCCATCCCGCCTCGCGGCCCGAGGACAGGATCTCGCCGAATCCGGCCCAGGCGCCTTTCGGCAGGTTCTGCACCCGCGCGGCGATGTAGATGCCGATCATCAGCATCACGCCCGCGATGATGCCCGGAATCACGCCCGCGAGGAACATGCGCCCGACCGACACGTCGGTCGCCGCCGCGTAGACCACCATGACGATGGACGGCGGGATCAGGATGCCGAGCGTGCCGGCGTTGCAGATCACGCCCGCCGCGAAGCTCTTGGTGTAGCCCGCCTGCTGCATCCCGGCGATGACGATGCCGCCGATGGCCACCACCGTCGCGGGCGACGAGCCCGAGAGGGCGGCGAACAGCATGCAGGCGAAGACGCCGGCGATGGCGAGCCCGCCGCGCATGTGTCCGACGCAGGCGATGGAAAAGCGGATGATCCGCGCGGCCACGCCGCCCGTCGACATGAAGGTCGAGGCCAGCACGAAGAACGGGATGGCCAGCAGCGTGTAATGCCCGGCCATGCCGTTGTAGAGCGTCTGGGCGATGGAGGCGAGCGAGCTCTCCGACAGCACCAGCAGGAACAGGGTGGAGGAGAGGCCCAGCGCCACCGCGATCGGCACGCCGATCAGCATCAGGCCGACCACCAGGGCGAAAAGAATGACGACTTCCATGGCTCAGCGCTCCTCGGCTTCGCGACGGGCGCGTGAGACTTCGGCCAGCTCTTCCTCGACCTCGTGGCTCGCGATCAGCGAGTTCCGGGTCCCGGCCAGCATCTCCGCGCCGGCCTCGACGAAGCGGATCGCCAGCAGCAGCATCGAGAACGGCAGGATGAAATAGGGGATCATGCGGGGCAGTTTCTCGTAGGCGTCGCCGTCGTTGAACGCGTCGGCGAAGATCGCGTTCAGCACGCCCGGCATCGGCACGTCGTTGAGCTCGTACCAGCCCTGGCCGCGCACGCTGGCGAAGCCGGTGGGGAACCAGCGGCCGGTGGTCGGCTGCAGGTTGGCGTAGGGCGCCCAGAAATCCCAGGCTCCCTTCAGCAGCAGCAGCGCGAAGACGATGCACACCACGGCCGAGATCAGCCCCAGCGCGCGGCGCAGCCCCGGCGACACGACGTTGACCACGGCGTCGACCCCCAGATGCGAGGCGGTCTTCACGCAATAGCTCGCGCCCAGCAGCACCAGCCAGGCGAAGAGGAACGACGTGACCTCCAGCGCCCAGAGGATGTTGGAATTGAACACGTAGCGGGCGATGACATTGGCGAAGGTCACCAGGGTCATCGCGCCGAGAATGGCGGCGATCAGCGTCTCTTCGACGGCGTTGACCGCGCGGCCGGCAGGCGTTGTGGCTTTGTGTTGCATGGGGCCTCCCCCCCTGTAAGGGGCCCGCGATGGGGCGCCTATGTGCGTCGCCCCGCCCCGGTCGACGCCGGGACGGGACGGAATGGGTCGCGCCTCGCCCGCCCGTCGCCGCTGGCGCGGCGCGCCCGGCTCCTCCCAAAGCCGGGCGCGCCGCGGTCGCGAGATGGACGAGGCGCGCGATCGCGGCGCCTTCGGCCGGGCGGACGGGCGGGCGAGGCGCAAGGCGCCGCCCGCCCGTCCAGGCTCAGTTGGCGTCGTTGAACTTCTGCGCCGCCTCGATGTTCTCGGCGCCGACGTCGCCCTCGAACTGGGCCCAGACCGGCTTCATCACGTCGACCCAGCCCTGACGCTGCTCGGCCGTCAGCTGACGGACCTCGCCGCCGGCGTCGATGATCGCCTGCTTGGCCTCTTCGTTGACCTTGAAGGACTCGCCGTTGCGGGCCTCGGTCACTTCCTTGAGGATCTTGGCGAGCTGGTCGCGCATGTCGGCGTCCAGGCCTTCCCACCAGTCGACCGAGGTCACGACGAGGTAATCGATGACGCCATGGTTGGACTCGGTGGTGCCGTCCTGAACTTCGAAGAACTTCTGGCCGTAGATGTTGGACCAGGTGTTCTCCTGCCCGTCGACGACGCCGGTCTGCAGGGCGCCGTAGACCTCGGAGAAGGCCATCGCCTGCGGGTTGGCGTCGAGCGCGGCGAACTGCGCCTTGAGCACCTCGGAGGTCTGCACCCGGAACTTCAGCCCCTTGGCGTCCGACGGCTCGAGCAGCGGCTTGTTGGCCGAGATCTGCTTCATGCCGTTATGCCAGAACTCCAGCCCCAGCAGGCCGCGCTTGACCATGGATTCCTTCATGGCCTGGCCGGTGTCGGAGTTCTGGAAGGCGTCGACCGCATCGATGTTCTTGAACATGAAGGGCAGGTCGAAGATGCGATACTTCTTGGTGAAGGTCTCGAACTTCGACAGCGACGGCGCGGCCATCTGCACGTCGCCGTTCAGCATCGCCTCCAGCACCTTGTCGTCGTCGTAGAGCGAGGAGTTGCCGTAGACCTCGACGCAGGCCTTGCCGTTCATCTCTTCGTTCACCCGCTCTGCGAACATCGAGGCGGCGATGCCCTTGGGGTGCTTGTCGGTATTGGTGACGTGGCTGAACTTGACGACCACTTCGCCCGGGTCGCACGCGGCCTGAGCGGCCGTGGCCATCGACAGAGCCACCGCGGACGCGGCGGCGAATTTGAGAAAGCGCATGTCATATCCTCCCTGTGGTTCCCGAATGCGCAGGAAACCGGCCCGCGAGCGTAGGCTCGGCGGTGGGAGCGGTAAATGACTCTTTCGTCAGAAAATCAACCCGGAGCGGCGCCGTTCCGGCCCCGAAAGCGACATACTTTCAAGTAGGTCGGCGCGTGATCGCGTGCGGTTGCTCGACGGTCGCCGAAAAGGGCGGAAATCATATGCAATCATTACTATAATCGTCGCCCCGGCCGGCGCCTGTTCGGGCGTCGGCCGGGGCGGCTTCCGCCGCTCAGGCGGCCGCGTCGCGCCCGCCGCGGGCCTGCGCATGCCACCAGCGCAGCGCGTCCGGATCCACCCAGGAGAACGGGCCCGGATCGCCCGCCACCACGTCGAAGGGACGGTGCGGATCGCCCAGATCGCTGAGCGTGACGATGGCGTCCGAG
This sequence comes from Albimonas sp., assembly GCF_055129145.1. Lineage (NCBI taxonomy): Bacteria > Pseudomonadati > Pseudomonadota > Alphaproteobacteria > Rhodobacterales > Paracoccaceae > Albimonas > Albimonas sp. Next base: position 8,502 of record NZ_JBSRTQ010000158.1, read on the forward strand.
AAATCCTCGTCGCGGGTGTAGATCCCCGGCGTGGCCAGCACGTCCAGCCCCGCGCCGCGCGCCGAGGCGACGCCGCGGGCGCTGTCCTCGATCGCCAGCGCGCATTCCGGACGCAGGTTCAGCCGGTCGAGCACCAGCTGATAGGGGATCGGGTCGGGCTTGGTCGCCTCCACGTCCTCGCGCGTCACCACCGCCGAGAACCAGTCCAGCGCCTCGAAGCCGAAGGCGTTGAGGATCAGCCCCTCGAACGCCATGCGGGTGGATGTGGTGCAGGCGGCGATGCGGATGCCCGAGGCGCGCAGGTCCGACAGCAGGCGGCCGACGCCGGGGCGCAGCGCCGCGCCCTCCTCCATCATCGACAGGAACTGGGCGGTCTTGGCCTCGTGCAACGCCTCCAAGGCGCCGGCATGCTCCATGTTGGCGAGGTCGCGGGGGTGGGAGACCTCCACGTAATGGCGGATGCGGGCGAGACCGCCTTCCACCGCCAGCAGCTCGTGATACTGCTGCCGCTCCCACACCCAGTCGAGCCCGGCGGCGGCGAAGGCGGCGTTGAAGGCGGCGCGGTGCAGCTCCTCGGTCTCGGCGAGGGTGCCGTCCACGTCGAAAATCACGGCCTGAAGC
>NZ_JBSRTQ010000159.1:0-9157 GCF_055129145.1 Albimonas sp.
CCGCAAGGCGGGCCGGGGCGTCAGGTCACTCGGTCGCGCCGCCGCCCAGCGAATGGACGTAGAGCGCCACCTGCTTGATCTCTGCGTCGCTCAGCCGCGACGCCCAGGACGGCATCACGCCGAAGCGCGCATAGAACACGGTCTGGGTCAGCGAGGCCCGGTCGCCGCCATAGAGCCAGATCCGGTCGGCCAGCGCCGGCGCGCCCAGGTCCTGGTTCCCCTCCGCGTTCTCGCCATGGCAGGCCACGCAGTTTTCGGCGAAGACCACGGCCCCCGGTTCGGCCAGCGCCGGGTCGGCGTCGTCATGGGTCAGGCCGTAGACATACTCAACCACCTCGGCGATCTGCGGCTTCTCCAGCAGACCGTCGACGCCGAAGGCGGGCATCTGGGAATAGCGGGTCTGGTCATCCGCCTCCCAGCGCACGCCATGGGCGATGGTCTGGTGGATCGCCTCGCGCGTGCCGCCCCACAGCCAGTCGTCGTCGTTGAGGTTCGGATAGCCGATCCCCCCCGCGGCGCCCGCGCCATGGCACTGGGCGCACCAGCCGCGGAAGATCGCGGCGCCGCCGGCCTGGGCGAATTCCATCAGCTCGGGATCCGCCGCCACCTCGTCCACGGTCATCGCCGCGATCCGGTCGGTGTAGATCGACTGGGCGGCCTTGTGTTCGGCGATCGCCTCGACCACGTTCTCGCGCGACGAGAAGCCCAGCACGCCCCCCGTCGCCTCCGAGATCAGCGGCCAGGCCGGGAACGCAACCGTGTAGGCCACGCCCCAGATCACCGTGCCGTAGAAGGTGTAGAGCCACCAGCGCGGGAGCGGATTGTTCAGCTCCTTGATCCCGTTCCACTCGTGCCCCGTGGTCTCGACGCCCGAGACTTCGTCGACATCCTTGCGATCGGGGGTGTTGTGATCGGCCATCTCAGCGCTCCTTGTCCGCAGGGGCCACAGGGGCGGGCGCGGGGGTCGGCAGCGGCGCGTCCTCTTCCAGCCGCGAGAGATCGTCGTCGCGCAGCGGGATCCCGGCGATGTCCTTGTGCAGGGCCCGCGTGCCGGGGCGGAAGGCGAAGGCCACCGCGCCCAGGAAGAAGGTCAGCATCCCCAGCAGCCACCAGCTGTCGGCGAAGTGGCGCATTACGGTGTAGGTGTCATGCATGTCTCGCCCTCCCGCTCAACGGTTCGGCTCGATCTGGTAGGTCGAGAAGTCGACCATCGTGCCGAGCACCTGAAGATAGGCGATCAGCGCGTCCAGTTCGGTGATCTCGGCGCGCCCGTCGAAGTTGCGGATCTGCGCCTTGGGATAGGCCTCCAGCAGCGCGTCGTAGCGGTCGCTGTCCGGATCGACCTGGGCGACCAGGTCGGCCTTGGCATTCTTCGCCATCTCCTCGGTATAGGGCACGCCCACAGCGACCTGAGCCGCGATGTGGTCGCCCACATGCTCGAAGTCGAGCGGCGTCTCGATCAGGTGCGGATAGCCCGGCATGATCGATTCCGGCACCACCGAACGGGGGTTGTGCATGTGGTCGATATGCCAGCCGTCCGAATAGCGCCCGCCCACCCGCGCCAGGTCCGGCCCGGTCCGCTTGGAGCCCCACTGGAACGGATGGTCGTACATCGACTCGGCCGCCAGCGAGAAATGCCCGTAGCGCTCCACCTCGTCGCGCATCGGCCGGATCATCTGGGAATGGCAGACGTAGCACCCCTCCCGGATGTAGATGTCCCGCCCCTTGAGCTCGAGCGGGGAATAGGGGCGCACCCCCTCCACCTTCTCGATGGTGTTCTTCAGGTAGAACAGGGGCGCGATCTCCACGATCCCGCCGATCGAAACCACGATCAGCGAGCAGACCAGGAGGAGCGTGGCGTTGCGTTCGAGAACGCCGTGCTTGTTGATGATGCTCATGACTGTCCCTCCCTCACTCGGCCGGGACGGCCGAGGGGACGGCGTCCTTCTTCTCGGACGCGGTGATGGTCATCCAGATGTTCCAGACCATGATCAGCGCGCCCGCCAGGAACATGCCGCCGCCCATGGCGCGGATGATGTAATAGGGGTGCAGGACCGCGACGGTGTCGGCGAAGGAGTTCACCAGGAAGCCGAGGCTGTCGTACTCCCGCCACATCAGGCCCTGGGTGATCCCCGAGACCCACATGGACGACGCGTAGAACACGATGCCGATGGTCGCGAGCCAGAAGTGCCAGTTGACCGCGGGCAGCGAATAGAGCGCCTTCTTGTTCCACAGCCGCGGCACCAGGAAGTAGATCGCGCCGAAGGTGATCATGCCGTTCCAGCCCAGCGCGCCGGAATGGACGTGGCCGATGGTCCAGTCGGTGTAGTGGCTCAGCGAGTTCACCGCCTTGATGGCCATCACCGGCCCCTCGAAGGTGGACATGCCGTAGAACGCCACGGCGATGGTCAGCATCCGCAGCACCGGGTCGGTGCGCAGCTTGTCCCAGGCGCCCGACAGCGTCATCAGGCCGTTGATCATGCCGCCCCAGGACGGCATCCACAGGATCACCGAGAACACCATGCCCAGCGTCTGCGCCCAATCGGGCAGCGCGGTGTAGTGCAGGTGATGGGGGCCCGCCCAGATGTAGAGGAAGATCAGCGCCCAGAAATGGACGATGGAGAGCTTGTAGGAATAGACCGGCCGCTCGGCCTGCTTGGGGATGAAGTAGTACATCATCCCCAGGAAGCCGGCGGTCAGGAAGAAGCCCACGGCGTTGTGGCCGTACCACCACTGGGTCAGCGCGTCCTGCACGCCCGAGAAGGCGGAGTAGCTGACCGAGCTGAACACCGACACCGGCACCGCCAGATTGTTCACGATATGCAGCATGGCGATGGTGATGATGAAGGCCAGGTAGAACCAGTTGGCCACGTAGATATGCGGCTCGCGCCGCTTGATCAGCGTGCCCATGAACACGGCCAGATAGGCGACCCAGACGATGGTCAGCCAGATGTCCACGTACCAGGTCGGTTCCGCGTATTCGCGGCCCTGGGTGCCGCCGAGCACGTAGCCGGTGGCGGCCAGCACGATGACCAGCTGATAGCCCCAGAACACGAACCACGACAGGCCGCCGCCCCACAGCCGCACCGCGCAGGTGCGCTGCACCACGTAGAACGAGGTCGCGATCAGCGCGTTGCCGCCGAAGGCGAAGATCACCGCCGAGGTGTGCAGCGGCCGCAGCCGCCCGAAGGTGGTCCAGGGCAGATCGAGATTGAGCGCCGGGAAGGCCAGCTGCAGGGCGATGACCACGCCGACCAGAAAGCCGACGATTCCCCAGCCGGCGGTGGCGATCACGCCGTAGCGGATCACTTCGTCCATGTAGCCGCGGTCATGGGCGGGTTCGGCGACCACGCGCGCGGGCTCGCCGGCGCGGCGCAGTTGCCAAAGGAACATGCCGACGGCGACCGCCAGCACGATGAGCGCGTTGACCTGGTAGGCGAGGTCGCGCGCGAAGCTCGCGGCGACCATCGCCATGACGGCGACGAACGCCAGCACGATCAGTTTGAGTGTCGAGGCCAATGTCCCCTCCTTCGCCGCTCAGATCGCGGCTTGTCGTGGAGGACGCCCTTCGGCGCCCACGCTGCGGATGCCATTGACCCCGGCGATCACGGCCCCGCCTTGATCCAGGTCAACACAGGATAGCGACGTCCCGCCTCCGCGCCATCGCATCGCGAAGCCTACGGGCCCGAGGGCGGGATATTTACTAACGATTTTAAACAAATACGTTAACATGGCGTTTCCGCGAGACCCGGGCGCCGACCCGCCGCGCCTCATGCGTCCCGCAGTCGCAGGCATGTCCGGATCGCAGCCGGATGAGGACGGACCGGCGGCAGAGGGATCGGAGAACCCGCGATGCGACCGCCTTCCGGCGGACGCCGGGCGCCGCCTCAGTTCGGTCCGTGAGATCGGGAGGGTCGAACCGGCGGCGCGCGCGCCGAACCGGGTCAGTCCAGCTCGGAATCGCCGCCGGCTGCGGCGAGCAGGGCGCTCCAGCTCGGGATCAGCAGATGACGGGCGTCGATCAGCTCGATCACGCCCGCCTTCTTCAGCGCGCTGACCTGGCGGCTGACCGTCTCGATGGTCAGGCCCATGAAATCGGCCATGTCCTCGCGGCTCATCGGCAGGACCAGCATCATCCCGTCGATCGGATCGCGCTTCTCCAGCCGAAGCGCCCGCCGCGCGGTCAGCGCGAAGAACGAGCACATCTTCTCCTGCGCCGACTTCCGGCCCAGCAGCACCATCCACTCCCGCGCCGAATCGAGCTCGTCGAGGGTCATTTCCAGCAGCCGCCGCTCCAGCGTCGGGGTGGCGCGCAGCGCGGCCTCGAACTGGGGGCGGTCGAAGGCGCAGAGCCGGGCGTCGGTGACCGCGACATATTCGAAGGGCGACACCGGGCTGAACGGCCGTCCGACCATGTCGCCGGGGAACAGCAGTCCCACCACCTGGCGGCGCCCGTCGGGCAGCAGCCGCGACATGGAGGCGACGCCCTCCACCATGGTGCCGAGAAACGGCGCGCGCTCGCCCATCGCCAGAATCGGGTCGCCGGGGCGATAGGCGCGGTAGGTCTTGATCGCGCTCAGGAACTCGAGCTCTTCGACCTCGCAATGCGAGCAGACGGCATGCTGACGGATCGCGCAGTCCACGCAATGCGACCGCCCCCGCAAGTCGGTGGCGCTGGGCGCGGCGGGGTGAGCCATCACTTTCATCGTCGTTCCAGTTTGAGCAATTACCGGCGCACGTCAACCGCGCTGCCGGACCCGCGCCCGCGGACGTTCGCCCGGGCGCGCGGCGTCTATCCCGCGGCGGCTAGCCCGCGCCGGCGACCGCCGCCATGGGCCCCGTCGCCGCGGCGCCCCCCACCTGCCGGACGAGGCCGCCGGGCAGCGTCAAACTTTCGCGTGCACGCGACCGGAACTCCTTGTTATGACTGCCTCTGGATGTGTACGGGGTGACGTGGTTTCCGCGCAGGGTGTCCGGGGGGATGCTCGGGTCGGAAATCCGAACGGAGAGGTGATGCCGGTGGACGATTATCCGGGGACCCGGCGCGATGCGCCGGAACAGACTGGCGATCTGCCGGAACGGCGGCGCCATGCCGCCGCCGATACGCCTCGAACGATCGACGAAAAGCCCGACGACCTGACCTTCGAATCGCTCTTCGCCACAGTCTGGCGGCGCAAGGGAACGATCGCGGCCTTCGGATTCGGCTTCGCGATCCTGATCATGGCCTTCGTCTACACGCTGACGCCGTTCTACAAGGCCACCGCCGTGGTCATGCTCGATCGGGATGAGCCGCAGGTCATCGATGTCGAGAGCGTCGTCTCCGGCGTCAGCACCGACTATTACTCGATCCTGGCCGAGGCGCAGGTGCTGCGCTCCCGTGCGCTGGCCGAGCGCGTCGTCGTGGCCGAGAATCTCGAGCAGGATCCCTATTTCAACCCGCTGCTGCTGCCGCCGCAGGATCCCAGCATGGTGGGCTACGTGCTCGGCGGCGCGGTGGGGCTGCTCAAGACCGTGATCCGCGGCGCGGTGACCGACGAAGACGCCGCCGTGCCCCAGGGCCGCGACCAGCTCGACGAAAGCTACTGGATCCGCCAGCACGCCATCGACCGCCTGGTGGGCTCGCTCGAGGTCAAGGCGATCGGGGACACCTATGTCTATGGTCTGACGATCGAGACCCCCAGCGCCCTCAAGTCGGCCAAGCTCGCCAACAAGGTGGCCGAGCTTTACATTCTCGACCAGCTCGAAACCAAGTTCGAGGCGACCCAGAAGGCCACCGAGTGGCTGTCCAACCGGGTCGACGAACTGAAGATCCAGCTCGAGAAATCCGAAGCGCGGGTGGAGGCCTACAATTCCTCGACCGCCCTGATCTCCGAAGCGGCGCTGGCCGGCATGAACCGCCAGCTCAAGGAGCTGCGCGAGCGGGTGACGGCGCTGAACGCGCAGGAGATCGACGCCTCCGCGCGGGCCATCCAACTGGAGCAGATGCTGGACGCCGACGACTTCGCCGGCTTCGCCGTGCTGTCCAACCAGCCGCGCCTGGAGACTCTGGCCGCCGACATCGCCGAAGAGGCGGCCGGAAGCCCCGCCCGCGACGTTCTTGCGGCGCGATTCGCCGCCACGGCGCGCCGGGTGCTGTCCCAGACCGTTACCGAACGCGACCGCGCCGCCAGCCAGTCGGCGGCGGTGTCGAGCTCGATCCTCGATCTGGAACGGCAGCTTCAGTCCCAGACCCAGGACATGGTGGAGCTCCGCCAGCTGACCCGCGAGGCCGAGGCCGACCGCCGGATCTACGAGCAGTTCCTGCGCCGCCTCAACGAGACCTCGGTCCAGCAGGGCGTGCAGCAGGCCGATGCGCGGGTGCTGTCGGAAGCGGTGGTGAGCTTCTCGCCCTCCTACCCGCCCAAGGTGCTGGCGGTGCTGGCGGCCGGCTTCTTCGGCGGCCTGTGCGGCATCGCCTTCGTGCTGATCGTCGAGCAGATGAACAACGCCTTCCGCTCGTCGGAGGAGCTGGAGAAGGCCACCGGGCTCGCGGTGCTGGGCAGCATCCCCATCGCGCCGGTGCGGATGCGCCGCGGCGTGCTGGATTACGCGGTGGAGCGACCGTCCTCGGCCCTGGTGGAGGCGATCCGGAACCTGCGCACCGGCGTGCTGCTGGCCAATGTCGACCGTCCGCCCAAGGTGGTGATGCTGAGCTCGTCGCTGCCCAAGGAAGGCAAGACCACCTGCTCGCTGCTGCTGGCGCAGAACGCGGCCGGCCTAGGCAAGAAGGTGCTGCTGGTCGAATGCGATCTGCGCCGCCGCACCTTCCGCACCTATTTCGCGGGCGCGCCGAAGCATGGCCTGATGTCGATCCTGTCGGGGGAGAAGACCTTCGACGAGGTGGTGCATCACGACCCGAAGGTCGGCTTCGACGTGGTGATGGGCGAGGAGACCAAGGTCAACGCCGCCGACATCTTCGCCTCGCAGCGTTTCCGGCAGTTCCTGCAGGAGGCGCGGGACCGCTACGACTTCATCGTGATCGATACGCCGCCGGTGCTGGCCGTGCCCGACGGCCGGGTGATCGCGCCGCTGACCGACGCGGTGATCTACTGCGTACGGTGGGATTCGACCCACAAGGATCTGGTCAGGAACGGTCTCGCCCAGTTCACCCAGATCAAGGTGCGGGTCGCCGGTCTGGCGCTGACCCAGATCAACACCAAGAAGATGGCGAAATACGGCTACGGCGGTTACAACTACTATTACTACAAATCGTCAGGCCGGTACTATCACAACTGAGGTCTCGCCTGCCGCTGATCGCGGGCCGCGCCGAACCGCCGGCGCGGCCCGCTTCTTTTAAAGCCTGGAGAGGGGCTGCTTCCACCAAGGACGCTTCGGAGCTTGCCGGCTGGCCGCCACCGGAGACGGTCCCGCCGGCGGCCCCGCTCGCAACGCCGCGCGGGCGCCCGGGACGGCCCTTCGGGACGGTCGTCGCGCGGCGACGCCCGTCACGGGCGCCCATCGCCTCGAGTTCCGGATTCTCAGAAATCCGAGACGATGCCCTTCTTCTCCCAGTCGCCGAAGCGCGTCGGCTCCGGCCCGTCGCGGCCGCCCAGTTCGCGGGGCAAAGCCGGCGCATCCGCGTCCCTCGCCCGCCGCGCCTCGGCCTCCGCCAGCGCGCGGACGGCGGCGGCGCGCAGACGCGCCTCTTTCTCGTCGGTCGTTCCGGTCATATATGTCTCCCGAACCTGATGGGCGCGCGCCCGTTCCCTGCCGACATAGGCCGGTCGGACCCCGGGCGCAAATCCGCGCGGAGCCTCGCGCCGCCCCTGACCCCGAGCCGTGGACCCGAAACCGATGAACTACGTCAAGACCGCGATGCTCCTCGCTTTCCTGACCGGCCTTTTCGGCGCGGTCGGGTTCCTGATCGGCGGCGCCTCCGGCGCGCTGATCGCGCTGGTCGTGGCGGTGGGCATGAACGCCTTCGCCTACTGGAACTCCGACCGGCTGGCGCTCGCCGCCCACCGGGCGAAGCCGGTCGACGCCGCCTCCGCCCCCGATCTTCACGCCCAGGTGGCCGAGCTCGCCCGCAATGCCGGCCTGCCGATGCCGCGCGTCTACGTGATCGAGACCGACCAGCCCAACGCCTTCGCCACCGGCCGCGACCCCGAACATGGGGCCGTCGCCGTCACCACCGGCCTGATGCGCAGCCTCAACCGCGACGAGCTCGGCGGCGTCATCGCCCATGAGCTCGCCCATATCCGCAACCGCGACACGCTGATCATGACCATCGCCGCCACCGTCGGCGGCGCGATCTCCATGCTCGCCCAGTTCGGCCTCTTCTTCGGCGGCGGCCGCGACCGGGGCGGGATCGGCATGATCGGGACCATCGCCGCCGCGCTCTTCGCGCCCTTCGCCGCGATGATGATCCAGATGATGATCTCTCGCACCCGCGAATACGCCGCCGACCGCGCCGGCGCGCAGATCTGCGGCGATCCGATGGCGCTGGCTTCCGCGCTTTCCCGAATCGCCGGCGGCGGCCAGTCCCGCCCGATGGAAAGCGCCGAGCGCGACCCCGCCACCGCCCATATGTTCATCGTCAACCCGCTCGCCGGCAAGGGTGCCGACAGCCTGTTCTCCACCCATCCCGCCACCGCCAACCGCATCGCCGCGCTCGAGGCTCTGGCCGCCGAGATGGGCGACGCCGGCCGCCCCGCCGCCCCTTCCTCCGGCCCGTGGCGCTCCGGCGCCCGGTCCTCGGCCCAGCCGGTGAAGGAGAGCCGAACCCGGGTTCCCCGCGCGGGCGGCCGATCCTCCGGCCCCTGGTCCTGATATGAACGACGCCCCGCGCCCCCCGCGCGCCGACCGGCCCGATGGCGCCCCTTCCCGGCGCAGCCCCAAACCCGGCCGCAAACCCACCCGAAAACCCGACGCCAAGGCCGCGCCGCCTGCGCCGAAACCCGCGCCGCTCCCCGCCGCCGACCGGCCCCATGCCGACCGGGCCGAGGCGTTGCGCCTGATCGCGGGCGTGCTCGACCAGGGCCGCTCCCTGACCGAGCTCACAGCCCACGCGCCCGCGCTCGCCCCCGCCCAGCGGGCGCGCGCCGGGCGGCTCGCCGCCGAGACCCTGCGCCGCGCCGGCCAGGCCGACGCCGTTCTGAAACGCTTCCTGCGCCGCGCG
>NZ_JBSRTQ010000160.1:0-14616 GCF_055129145.1 Albimonas sp.
GAGGCGGACGCCGCGCGCATCGAAAAGGCCAAGCAGTCGACGCCGGCCAAGATCGCGCCGCTGGTGGCGGGGCTCGCGACGGACGAGGGCCGCAAGATCACCGGCCAGATCTTCGGCGTGCGCCGCAACGAGATGTATCTCTTCTCCCAGAACCGCCCCATCCGCTCGGTCCACACCGCCGAGGGCTGGACCCCGCAATCCGTGGTCGAAACCGCGCTGCCGGCCTTCGCGGGCTCGGCCTATCCGCTGGACCGTTCGTCCGACATCTTCACCTGGGACCCGATCTGATCGGCGGAAGAGGACATATCGCATGATCGACGAACAGAAACTCCTCAACTGGCCGTTCAAGCCGGTGGAACACGCCTACACCTCCAAGGACTCGATCCTCTACGCGCTGGGGGTGGGGCTCGGAGGCGATCCGCTCGACGCCGCCCAGCTGCGCTTCCTCTTCGAGGAGCAGGAGGGGTTCTCGGCGCTGCCCACCATGGCGGTGGTGCTGGCCGGCCCCGGCTTCTGGGTGCGGGACCCGGAGTCCGGCGTCGACTGGCAAAAGGTCCTGCATGGCGAGCAGGGGATGGAGCTGCACCGCCCCCTGCCGCCCGAGGCGACGGTCGTCGGCCAGACCCGGGTGCGCGAGATCTCCGACAAGGGCGCGGGCAAGGGCGCGCTGCTCTATATCGAGCGGACGCTGACCGACAAGGCGACCGGCGAGAAGCTGGCGACGCTCACCTCCACCACCTTCGCGCGCGGCGACGGCGGCTTCGGTGGCACGCCCAAGCCCCAGCCCAAGGCCCCGCCGCTTCCCGACCGGGCGCCGGACATGGTCAACAGCTTCAAGACCCTGCCGCAATCGGCGTTGATCTACCGCCTGTCGGGCGATCCGAACCCGCTGCACGCCTCCCCCGAAGTCGCCGCCGCCGCCGGCTTCAAGGCCCCGATCCTGCACGGGTTGTGCTCCTACGCCGTCGCCGGGCTCGCGATCCTGCGCGAATGCTGCGCCTCCGACCCGGCCCGGATGAAGACCATGTCGCTGCGCTTCTCCTCCCCCGTCTATCCCGGAGAGACCATCCGCACCGAGATCTGGGATGAAGGGCAGGGATCCTTCGCCTTCCGCGCCGTGGTCGAGGAACGCGACGTCGTCGTGCTCGACCAGGGCCGCGCGACCGTCTCCGCCTGACCGCCCCGATCTGATTCCCGCGAAAGGAAATCCACGTGTCCACGACCGATCGGGTGGTCCCCACCCCGACGCCGGAGACCCGGCACTACTGGGACGGCGCCAAGGAAGGCGAGCTTCGCCTGCAGCGCTGCAACGCCTGCGGCGACGCCTATTTCCCGCCCCGCCCGTTCTGCCCCGAATGCGGGTCGCGCGATGTGAAGGTGGAGAAGGCGTCCGGCAAGGGCATCCTCTACAGCTACATCATCAACCATCTCGGCGCGCCCGGCATGAAAGCCCCGTTCGCGGTGGCGGTGGTGGCGCTGGAGGAAGGCCCGCGGATGATGGCCAACATCCTGGAATGCGAGCAAACGCCCGAGGCGCTGGTGCTCGACATGCCCCTTGAAGTGACTTTCGAAAAGATCACCGACGACATCACCCTCCCGCAGTTCAAACCGGCGGGAGCCTCGAAATGACCCCCAATTCCGTCGCCATCGTCGGCGCCGCCGAGACCACAGAGCTTGGAAAAATCCCCGAGCTCTCCCAGATCGGCCTCCATGCCGATGCCGCGCTGAACGCCATCGCCGACGCGGGTCTGACCGTGAAGGACATCGACGGGGTGGCCACGGCGGGTCACAACTCGACCGAGGTGGCGCATTACCTCGGCATCGTGCCGAAATGGGCGGATGGCACGTCGGTCGGCGGCTGCTCGTTCATGGTCCATGTCCGCCACGCGGTCGCGGCCATCGAATCCGGCCTCTGCGAGACCGTGCTGATCACCCATGGCGAAAGCGGGCGGTCCCGCACCGGCGTGCTGGGGCGGCCGATCTTCCCCTCCCAGTTCGACGCGCAGTTCGAAGCGCCCTACGGCGTCTCCATCCCGCCGTCGCGCTTCACCATCCCCGTCCTGCGCAAGATGAAGGACGACGGGCTGACCGAAGAGCAGCTGGCCATGGTCGCGGTCGTGCAGCGCGAATGGGCGGCCTTCCACCCTCGCGCCAGCTTCCGCGACCCGATCACCGTCGACGACGTGCTGAATTCGAAGATGATCTGCTGGCCGTTCCGCAAGCTGATGTGCTGCCTGGTGACGGATGGCGGCGGCGCGCTGGTGCTGACCTCCGCCGCCCGCGCCAAGGATCTGAAGCAGAAGCCCGTCTACATCCGCGGCGCCGGCGAAAGCGCCGAGACGCCGGTGGTGAGCCAGATGAAGGATTTCACCTCGTCGGCCGCCTTCCGCATGTCCGGCAAGCTGGCCTTCGAGAGCGCCGGGCTGAAGCACTCGGAGGTCGATCACCTGATGATCTACGACGCCTTCGCGCATCTGCCGGTCTACGGGCTGGAGGATCTGGGCTTCGTCGGCAAGGGCGAGGGCGGGGCGTTCATCGCCGAGGGCCACACCCGCCCGGGCGGCAAGCTGCCGCTGAACACCAATGGCGGTGGGCTCAGCTACATGCATTCGGGCATGTACGGCATGTATGCGCTGCAGGAGAGCGTGCGCCAGATGCGCGGGATCTCGCCGGCCCAGGTGCCGGGGGCCAAGGTCTCGGTCTGTCACGGCGTGGGGGGCATGTTCGCGGCCTCGGGCACGGTGGTGATGACCAACGAGCTCGGCTGAACGGGCGCCGACCCGCCGATCCGACCCCGGGCCGTCCGCATCGCGGGCGGCCCTTTTCGCATGGGTCGCCCGGTTGCCCCAACGGGCCGCTGCGTCGAACGCCTTCGGACGGCCCTCGTCCGAAATCGGCGCGCCCTGCGACGAAATGGTTTCGCATAGCGGAGCATGAATTCCACGGGTCGCTTGTTCAATCCCGATTCTGACCCTAAACTGCGCCTGCGCCGCGCGGCCGTTCATCGAGCCTCCTGCAGTGCCAAGCGGCCGAAAAGCGCCGGCGCATCCCCTATGACGAACGCTTCCGGGAGGAAACCGAATGTTCCTGATGTCGAGCGCGCGCGCGCGCTCCCAGGCCGCCGCGACTCTGTCCGCCGCCGTGCTCTCCGCCGCCGTCTTCGCCGCGCCCGCCGGGGCCGACGAGCTGACCTATGGCGACTACATCTCCGCCAACCACCCGGTGCATGTCGCGGGCCTCGACCCGTTCTTCGCCCGCGTGACCGAGGCCACCGGCGGCGACATCACCTGGACCACCTTCTACGGCGGCGCCATGGGCGGGCCGAAGGAGCTGCTGGGCGCCATCGGCGACAACATCCTCGACACCGGCGCGGTGGTCGACGTCTACCTGCGCAGCTCGCTGCCGCATTCGGCGCTGGTCTCGGGCCTGCTGGCCACCGCCGACGACAGCCGCGTCTACGGCGCCGCGATGACCGAATTCCAGCTGCTCGCCTGCCCGGGCTGCGAGGAGGAGCGCGCGGACAACGGCGTGGTCGGCCTCGCCTGGTACGCCACCTCCCCCTACCTGCTGATGTGCACCGACAAGGTGTCGACGCTCGAGCAGCTGAACGGCAAGAAGGTCCGCACCTCGTCCCGCTTCGGCGCGATGTTCCAGGGCATGGGCGCGGCCTCGGTCTCGATCACGTCGGCCGAGATGTACGAGGCGCTGCAGCGTGGCTCCACCGATTGCGCGGTCGGGCCGGCGGCCTGGCTGACCTCCTACAACATCAAGGACTTCGTGACCTCGGTGGTATCCACGCCGCTCGGCGTCTATTTCGGCACCATGGTGCTGGCCGCCAACGCCGACCGCTGGGAGGATCTCGACGCGGGCGCCAAGGCCGCGATGATCGACAACATCCCGCAGCTGGTGGCCGACATCAACTGGGTCTATCTCGAGGAGGCCGACGCGGCCGCCGCCGAGGTCGCCGCCAAGCCGAACGGCCAGGTGATCGAGGCCTCCGACGACTTCAAGGCGGCGATGGCCGCTTTCCGCGAGGGCGAATACGATCTCGCCATCGAGCAGGGCAAGGCCGACGGCATCGAGAACGCCGCCGAGCTGGTCGGGACCTTCCGCGATCTGGTCGCCAAGTGGCGCGGGATCATGGAGGAGGTCGGCGAGGACAAGGTCGCCTACGCGGCGGCGCTGAAGCGCGAAGTCTACGACAAGCTGGCCGACTGATCCGGTCCTGCGGCGGCGGCGTCAGGGGGCGCCGCCGCCCTGTTTCCCCCGATGCGTGATCGTCGCCGCGATCCATCCCGTGATATCGTCCTCGGCATACCGGCATGCGGTCCGATATGGCCTGTCTGTTCCGCGGGTCGAGCCAAGGTTCCGCATTGCCGCTTGTCGGCCCGCGGGACGGCGGCTAATTTGCGGCGGCCAAAAGCACTTTCCGACGGAACAAGCCGGCGCCAAGGCCGGAGCATGTCGGGAGGGTCGAAGACCAAAAAGGGAGGAAACCACATGAAATTCGCAATGACGGCGCTTGCCTTGACGTGCGCGGCAGGGGCGCTTGCGGCGCCGGCCATGGCCCGTGACCTGAGCTATGGCGGCTACATCTCCGCCACCCATCCGGTCAACACCGCGGGTCTTGATCCGTATTTCGAAAAGATCACCGCCGACACCGACGGCTCGATCCAGTGGAAGACCTTCTACGGCGGCGCCATGGGCGGGCCGAAGGAGCTTCTGGGCGCCGTTGGCGACAACGTCATCGACGCCGCCGGCATCGTTGACGTTTACGTCAAGAGCGACTTGCCGACCTCGGCGCTGCTGTCCTCGCTGTTCGTGGCGGCCGACGACGTGCTCGCCTTCGCCGCGGCGGTGAACGAGTACCAGCTGCTGCATTGCCCGTCCTGCCTCGAGGACTACGAGCGGAACGGCGTGAAGCCGCTCGCCTGGTATTCGACCTCGCCCTATGTGCTGATGTGCACGTCCAAGGTCACCTCGCTGGCTGACCTCAACGGCAAGAAGGTCCGCGCCACCTCGCGCATGGGCGTGCTGATGCAGAGCCTGGGCGCGACCCCGGTGTCGATCACCTCGGCCGAGATGTACGAGGCGATGCAGCGCGGTCAGGCCGACTGCTCGGTCGGGTCCGCCGCCTGGCTCTCCGCCTACAACATCAAGGACTTCGTCAAGTCGATGGTCTCCGATCCGCTCGGCGCCTATATCGGCTCGATGGTCATGAACCTGAACGCCGACGTCTGGGCGGACCTCGAGGACAACGAGCGCGCCGCCCTGATCGACGGGCTGCCGGACCTGATCGCCAACATCCAGTGGGCCTATCTCGCCGAGGACGCGGAGGCGGTCGCCGCCGCCGAGGCGCTCGGCATGGTGGTCTATCCGGCCGACAAGGACCTCGCCGACAAGGTGGCCGAGATCCGGCCCGGCGAATACGCCGCCGCGGCCGAAGCCGGCAAGAGCGACGGCATCGAGAACGCCGAAGAGGTCATCATGGGCTTCAAGGACGTGGTCGAGAAATGGCGCGGCATCGTCGCCGAGACCGGCGGCGACAAGGCCAAATACGCCGAGGCCCTGCGCACGGAGATCTTCTCCAAGCTGAACTGACCGACCCGTCCGGGGCAGGGCGCGCGCCGCCCCGTCCCGGACGCGAACAATCGAGAAGATCGCTTCCGCCATCTCCGGCGCCGTGGGCCTGCTCGGCGGCGCGATCATGCTGCTGATGATGGCCCAGGTCGCGCTCGACGTGCTGATGAAGCATTTCTTCAACTGGCCGATCCCGACCACGCTGGAGACGGTGGCGAGCTATTACATGGTCGCGCTGGTGTTCCTGCCGCTGGGCGTGGTCACCCGCGACCACGAGCATCTCGAGGTCGAGATGTTCACCCAGAAGCTCGCCCCCCGCGCGCTGTCGCTGGTCAAGCTCTTCGGCTGCGTCATCGGCCTGCTCTATGTGGGCGTGATGATCGACAGCGCCGTCGAGAAGGCCATCACCATGACCCGCCGCGGCGAGGAGTGGGAGACCGCCACCGTGCACATGCAGGTGTGGCCGGCCCGCTGGTTTCTGCCGCTCGGCGGCGCGCTGATGTGGGTGTGGCTGCTGCTGCAGGCGCTCGACAACCTCGTCTTCGCGTTGCGCGGAAAGCGTCTGCTGACCGAGGTCGTCAAGCACGACCCGACGCACGACAACGCCGCCTGATCCCGCCCAAGATACCGATCCGCAGGAAAAGAACATGGACAATCTGACTATCGGCTATCTCGGGGTGGCCGCGATCATGGTGCTGCTGGCGCTTCGGGTGCCGATCTCCTTCGCGCTCGGCTCCGTCTCCTTCGTCGGCATCTGGCTGGTGCGCTCCAAGGGCGCCGCCCTGGGCCTGATCGGCTCGCTGCCCCATGACTTCGCCTCGTCCTGGGAGCTTTCGGCGGTGCCGATGTTCCTGCTGATGGGCGCGGTCGCCTATCAGACCGGGCTGACCTCGTCGCTCTATAACGCGGCGCGGCTATGGCTGAACGAACTGCCCGGCGGCCTTGCGGTCGCCACCAACTTCACCGCGGCGGGCTTCGCCGCCGCGTCAGGTTCCTCCATCGCCACCTCGGCCGCCGTCGGCAAGCTGGCGATCCCCGAGATGCTGAAGTTCGGCTACGACAAGGCGCTCGCCACCGGCACCGTCGCGGCCTCCGGCACGCTGGGCGCGCTGATCCCGCCCTCCATCGCCTTCGTGATCTACGGCTGGTTCACCGAACAGTCGGTCGGCCGGCTGCTGATGGCGGGGCTGATCCCGGGCCTGCTGACCGCGGGCATGTACACGGTGATGATCGTCACCCGCTGCATCATCGACCCGAGCCTCGCCCCCAGGGTCGCCATCAAGGTCACCTGGCGCGAGAAGTTCGAGGCGCTGCTGCTGGTCTGGCCGATGCCGGTGCTGGTGATGGGCGTGATCGGCTCGATCTACGCCGGTCTTGCGACCCCGACCGAGGCCGGCGCGCTGGGCGCCGCTTTCGCGCTGATCATCGGCGCGTTCATGGGCAACCTGAACCGCCGCACCCTGGGGGCCAGCGTTCGCGACGCGCTGCGCACCACCTCGTCGCTGTTCTTCCTCGCCATCGGCGCGGTGATGCTGACCCGCTTCCTCGCCATGGCGGGCGTGCCGGGCTTCATCGCCGACATGGTGTCCCACATGGAACTCGGGCCGATTCAATTGGTGATCGCGCTCTCCATCGTCTACCTGATCCTCGGCATGTTCCTCGACCCGATCGGGGTGATGCTGCTGACGCTGCCGGTGTTCCTGCCGGCCTTCGACGCGCTCGACATGAACCTGATCTGGGTCGGCGTGATCGTGGTCAAGATGATCGAGATCGGGCTCCTGACCCCGCCGGTGGGCCTCAACGTCTATGTGGTGAAGAACGTGGCCGGGGATTCCGTGCCGCTGCAGACGGTATTCCGCGGCGTGCTCTGGTTCCTCGCCTGCGAAGTGGTCATCATGGCGCTGCTGATCGCCTTCCCCCAGATCTCGCTCTGGCTTCCCAGCCTCATGCTGGAGGGCTGAGCGGGGTCCGGGCCGGATAATCGAGGGCGACGGCGAACGGAGGAGGAGACCCCGAATGTTCGACACGCTTCTGGCCATAGAGAACGGCATCCTGTCGGGGCCGCTGCGCGCGCCCCGGCAGATGCTGGCGGATCAGGCCTATGACGGTCACACGTCGATCCATGACGACGCCATGGCCGAGAAACTCGGCTTTCGCGCCGGTCCCATCGAGGGGCCGACGCATTTCTCCCAGTTCGAGCCCTTGTGCGAGCGGATCTGGGGCCAGGCCTGGTTCGAGCGCGGGTGCCTCTCGGTCCACTTCCTCAACATGGTGGTGGAAGGGGAGGAGGTCCGCGCCTTCGTCGAGATGCCGGCGAAGGGCGCGACCCGCGCCGTCGCCTGGGCGGAGAAGGCGGACGGGACCCGCGTGCTCGACGCCACCGCGACGCTGGGGCCCGACCATGGCGAGACCCTGCTCGAATCCCGCTTGGCCCGCCTGCGCCCGCCCGGCAAGCTGGTGATCCTCGAGGATCTGCGCGTCGGCATGACCGGCAAGCCAGGCGAGACCGCGACCATGGGCATGGACGACCATATGGGCGACCTCTACCCGTTCACGCTGCGCGGCAAGCTCGGCGCCATCACCGAGACCATGGCCGCCTATTCCGACCCCGCCGCCTCCCCCTGGGGGCGGGAGGCGATCCCGATGGAGATGATCTCGGTCCTCGCCGCCTACGGCTCCAAGGCCGCGGGCTTCCCGATCAAGGGGCCTGCCATCGGGCTCTATGCGGATCTGGAGATGCGGCTGGTCGACGGCCCGCTGCTGGTGGGCGAGACCTATGGCGTCCGCCGCGAGATCGCGGCCATCGCCGAAAGCGGACGGACCGAATCCTACTGGACCCGCACCACGCTCTCGGACCTTGAGACGGGCGCGCCGAAGGCGGTGGTGCTGCTCAACCACGCGGTGCTCAAGGCGTCCTACGCCGGCTACGACGACCGTCGCGCGGCGCTCGAAGCGGCGGATTAGGCGAAAGCGACGGCGCCGGCGTCGGTTGGGTTAACACAACGGCGCCGGTCGCATTATATCATCCGGAAGCGTTTCGAATCCGGAGACCGGCCTGATGGTCAGCGGCCCCGTCCTCCAAGCCGCCCGAGCGACGGGCCAGCCTGCCCGCCGCGTCCGGGCGGGCTTGGCCGCGGCCGCTGCGCTGACCGTGGCGCTGGTCGCCGCGCCGGCTTCGGCGCAGAGCGTCGGGGCCACGCGCGACCTGCTGCGCGACAGGCTCAGCTCCACGCCGCTCGCAGCGGATTACGAGGCGTTCGTGCTGTTCGGCGGCGAGAAGGGGCTGAGCTCGGCCAGCTACCGCGCCGGCGACGACACGATCAGCACTCGCAACCTGCCGATGTCCTACACCTTCGCCGATATCGCGCCGGGCGCCCGGCCGTTCCTGGAGCTGACGCTGGGCACGGCCTCCATCTCCCAGGTCGAAACGTTCCAGTTCCGCACCGGCCGGGACACCCGCGTGGCCTACGACCTGACCACCTATTCCGGCATCGGCGGCTTGGGGATGGAGATCGACGGCGCCCCGGGCTTCCGGATCCGCCCCATGGCGCTGATCGGCTACAGCCGGGTGGAGGACGACACGGATTTCTCCGGCCCCGGCGCCCGCTTCGCCGACGCGGCCACAAGGGGCATCCTGTTCAACGCCGATGTCGACAGCCTGCTTTACGGCGGCGCGGTGGAGGTCGCCTATGACGCGCCCTTCACCGACCGCATCGACCTGTCGCTGACCGGGCGCTACACGCGGCTCTGGGCCGACGTGGTCGACGCCTCCGACCGCGCGTGGGATACGACGGGCGTCGACGCCTTCGACACCGTGACGATGCACACCGAGCTTGAGGGCCCGACCGGCGCCACCCTGATGGGGCGGGAGCTGCGCTGGATCGGCTTCGTCGGCGGCGCCGCCCTGATCGGGTCCAACCAGGCGAGCGGGCTGGATTTCTCCGCCTATGGCGAGCTCGGCGCCGGCCTGCGCATCGTCGACCGCGAGACGTTCCCCTATGTCGAGGGCGGCTCGATCCGCGGCTCGGTCATCCTGGGCGACGACGTGGTGGGCTGGTCGATCGGCGCGACGCTCGACTTCTAGCGATCCGACACCCGCCAGCGCGGGTTGATCCACGGCTCGGCGTTCTCCGCGGGCAGGGGCGGGCGGCCGAGGATCATGTCCGACGCCTTCTCCCCCACCATGATCGAGGGCGCGTTGAGATTGCCGTTGGGGATCCGCGGGAAGATCGAGCTGTCGGCGACGCGCAGCCCCTCCACCCCGATCACCCGGCATTCGGGGTCGACCACCGCGCGCGGGTCGTCCGCCCGTCCCATCCGGCAGGTCCCGCAGGGGTGATAGGCGCTTTCGGCATGGTCGCGCACGAAGGCGTCGACCTCGTCGTCAGACTGCACCGCGGCGCCCGGCTGGATCTCCCGGCCGCGATAGGGCGCGAAAGCGTCCTGGGCCAGAACCTCGCGCGCGGCGCGCACCGCGCGGCGGAAGTCGATCCGGTCCTGGTCGGTGGACATGTAGTTGAAGCGGATCTCGGGCGGCGCTTCCGGATCCGGGGAGGCCAGCGTCACCGTCCCGCGGGAGGTCGCGCGCATCGGTCCCACATGGATCTGGAACCCGTCGCCCTCGGCCGAGGCCTTGCCGTCGTAGCGCACCGCGATGGGGATGAAATGCATCTGGATGTCGGGGTAATCCACCCCGGCGCGGGACCGGATGAAGGCCGCGCTTTCGAACTGGTTGGAGGCGCCGAGCCCACGCTTGAACAGCAGCCACTCCGCCCCCGCCAGCCCTTTGCCGAGCAGGTTCCAATGCCGGTTCAGGGTGATCGGCTGGGTGCATTCCTGCTGGACGTAGACCTCGAGATGGTCCTGCAGGTTCGCGCCGACGCCGGGCCGGTCGGCGGCGACGTCGATCCCGTGGACGGCCAGATGCGCCGCCGGCCCGATGCCGGACGCCATCAGCAGCTTGGGCGAGTTGATCGAGGAGGCCGCCAGGATCACCTCGCGCCGCGCCCCGATCACCTCGATCCGCCCGTGGCGGCGCACCTCCACCCCGGTCGCCCGGCCGCGGTCCAGCACCACGCGCCGCGCGAGCCCCCGGATGACGCGAAGATTGCCCCGCTTCATCGCCGGACGCAGATAGGCGTTGGCGGCGGACCAGCGACGGCCCTTCCAGACCGTCATCTCCATCGGGCCGAAACCTTCCTGCCGGGCGCCGTTATAGTCGTCGGTCCGCCCGAAGCCGGCCTGGGCGCCGGCCTCGACGAAGGCCTCGAAGAGCGGGTTTTGGCGAGGGCCCCGGGTGACGTGCAGGGGGCCGTTCGTCCCCCGCCAGTCCGGGTCGCCGCCCTGGCCGCCGTCGTGCCAATGCTCCATCCGCCGGAAATAGGGGGCGACGTCGGCGCCCGACCAGCCGGCGGCGCCCTCCTCCACCCAATGGTCGTAGTCGCGGGCATGACCGCGCACATAGACCATGCCGTTGATCGACGACGATCCCCCCAGAACCTTGCCGCGAGGGCAGGCGAGCCTGCGGCCGTTCAGCCCCGGTTCGGGCTCCGATCGAAAGCCCCAGTCGTAGCGGGACATGTTCATCGGGTAGCTGAGCGCGGCGGGCATCTGGATGAAGGGCCCGGCATCGGTGCCGCCATGCTCGATGACGATGACCGAATGCCGCCCGTCCTCCGACAGCCGCGCGGCCATCGCCGCCCCGGCGGATCCGGAGCCGACGATGACGAAATCCGCGATGGGCGCTTCGTCCGTGTCCCGCCAACCGCGCCCGCCGGTCATTTGGGGCGCAGCACGTCGAAGGGGACCATGGCGTGCTCGGCATAGGCCGGGCGCGCGGCGAGGTCGCGATACCAGCGGGTGACGTTGGGGAATTCTCCGACCCCCATGTCGAGCTCATGCAGCCGATACATCAGCACGCCCGGCACGATGTCGGCATAGGAGAACGCGTCCCCGATCCATTTCGAGCCCGCCAGATGCGCATCGAGGATCGCCAGCGCCGCCGCCAGCGGCGGCCGGGCGGCTTCGATCGCCGCCGGGTCGCGCGCCTCGGGCCGGGCGAAGATCAACTGCAGGAAGAACGGCTGGAAGCGGGGGGCGAGCGTGGTCTTGCCCCATTCCGCCCATTTGTCGAGCCGGGCGCGGGCGAGCGGGTCGCGCGGCCAGAACGCGGCGTCGCCGTGCATTTCCGACAGGCAGCGGACGATGGTCGCGCTTTCCCACAGCACGGTCCCGTCGATCTCCACCGTCGGGACCACGCGGTTGGGGTTCATGGCGCGGTATTCCGGCGTGTCGGTCCCGCCATAGGCGCCGCCGACGTCGCGGCGGTCGACCGCGAGCCCGAGTTCCGCCGCGCACCACATCACGGCCTGCACATTCGAGGACGTCGCGCGTCCATGGACGATGATCATGGGCTGGTTCCTCAGTAAGGGCTGTCGACCGGGCCGAGCCCGAGATTGACGGTCTTGAGGCGCGTGTAGAATTCCACCGCCGCCCGCGCATTCTCCCGCCCCATGCCCGAGGCCTTCACGCCCCCGAAGGGCGCCTCGACCGGGGTGAGGTTGTAGCAGTTGATCCAGCAGACCCCGGCGTCGAGCGCGGCGGCGACCCGGTGGGCGCGGGAGACGTCGCGAGTGAAGAGCCCCGCCGCCAGCCCGAAGGGCGTGCCGTTGGCGCGGGCGATCACCTCATCCTCGGTCTCGAACCCGAGCAGCGACAGGACCGGCCCGAAGATCTCTTCGCGCGCCACGGTCATGTCGTCGGTCACGCCGGCGAAGATGGTGGGGGGGACGAAGGCCGCCAGGTCCAGTCCCGGAAGGTCCGGCAGCACGTCCGGCGTCAGTCGCGAGGCGCCCTCCGCCTGCGCGGTGTCGATCAGCACGCGGACCCTGGCGGCATGCTCGGCGGAGATCAGCGGCCCCATCTGGATCGCCTCGTCCATCGGGTCGCCCATGCGGATTTTCGCGGTGCGTTCCAGCAACCGCTCCATGAACGCATCGCGAATGCCGGACTGAACGAAGACCCTTGTGCCGTTGGTGCAGACCTGGCCCGCGGAATAGAAGTTTCCCAGCAGCGCGCCGCCGACGGCATCCTCCAGATTCGCGTCGTCGAAGATGATCAGCGGCGATTTCCCGCCCAGCTCCATCGTCGCCGGCACCATCCGCGACGCCGCCTGCGCGGCCACCCGGGCGCCGGTCGCAACCGACCCGGTGAGCGAGACCTTGGCGCAGAGCGGGTGGTCCACCAGCGCCCCCCCGACCTCGCCCGTCCCCTGCACGACGTTGAAGAGGCCGGCAGGGGCCCCGGCCTCGGTCAGCGCCTCCGCCAGCTTCAGCGTGGTCAGCGGGGTCATTTCGGAGGGTTTGAAGATCATGGCGTTGCCGCAGGCGAGCGCCGGGGCCGCCTTCCAGCACGCCACCTGGATCGGGTAGTTCCACGCCCCGATGCCGACGCAGACGCCCAGCGGCTCGCGCAGCGTGTAGACATGCGCGCCGGGGATCGGGATGGTCTCCCCGGTGATCCCGGCGGCGATCCCCCCGAAAAATTCCAGCGCGTCGGCGCCGGAGGCGGCGTCGGCCACCAGCGTCTCCTGCAACGGCTTGCCGGTATCCAGCGTCTCCAGTTCCGACAGCGCCCGGTTGTCGCGCCGCAGGATGTCGGCGGCGGCGCGCAGCACCCGGCCACGCTCGGCCGGGGATCGCGCCGCCCAGTCCCGCTGCGCCCGCGCCGCGCTGTCGAAGGCGGCCTCGATCACCGCCTGGGTGGCCGTGCGAAGCTCCGCGATCACCTCGCCGGTGGCCGGGTGGCGGGAGACGAAGGGCGCGCCCGTCTCATCCTCGACATAGCGGCCGTCGACGAAATGGCTGGCGGTCGGTTGAGCCTGCATCACTCGCCCCTCGGGAAGCGCTGGTTCGCTTCGAGCACGTTCAGATCCATGTGGTTGCGCATGTAACGCTCGGACGCCTTCTGCAGCGGCTGGAAGTCCCAGGGGAAATAGGCCCCGTTCCTCAACGCCTCATAAACCACCCAGCGGCGGGCCTGAGATTGGCGGACCTCGGCGTCGAAGCCCTCCATGTCCCACAGCTCCCGCATCCGGGCGGTGAAGGCCTCGAGCACCGGCGCGTAGGCGGGGTCGGGGGCGAGGTTCTTCAACTCGTCCGGGTCGGCGGCCAGATCGAAAAGCAGCGGCGGGTCGAGCTCGCAGTGGATGAACTTCCATTGCTCGCCGCGCAGGCACACGAGGGGGGCGTTCGACCCCTCCGCCGCGTATTCCATCCGCACCGGGTTCTCGCGGGCCGCGGTCCCGGTCGCCACCGGCATCAGGCTCTCGCCGTCGGTCCAGGGCATGACCTCCGACATGTCGATCCCCGCGATGTCGGCCAGCGTCGGGGTGACGTCGAGCGCGGAGACCGGCGCATCGACCCGGCCCGGCGCGAGCCCCGGCGCGCAGATCATCAGCGGCACGCGCGACGCGCCCTCGAAGAAGCTCATCTTGAACCACAGGCCCCGCTCGCCCAGCATGTCGCCATGGTCGGACAGGAACACGATGGCCGTGTCCTCCTCCTGCCGCGTGCCGTGCAGCGCGTCGAGGATGCCGCCGATCTTGTCGTCCACGTAGGAGATATTCGCGAAATAGGCGCGCCGCGACCGGGCGATGTCCGCGTCCGATATCTCGAAGGACCGCCAGTCATTGGCGTCGAAAAGGCGTTTGGAATGCGGGTCCTGCGCGTCGTAGCCCGGGTCGGGGACGCGGGGGGCCAGATGCTCGCAGCCCTCGTAAAGGTCCCAGAACCGGCGCCGCGCCACATAGGGGTCATGCGGGTGGGTGAAGCTGACGGTCAGCATCCATGGCCGCTCGTCGCGCCTGCGGCCCAGATCGTAGATCTTGCGGACCGCGTTGTAGGCGACCTCGTCGTCGTATTCGAGCTGGTTGGTGATTTCGGCCACGCCCGCGCCGGTGACCGAGCCGAGGTTGTGATACCACCACTCGATCCGCTCGCCCGGCTTGCGGTAGTCGGGCGTCCAGCCGAAAAGATC